>JBBQJK010000345.1:0-3262 GCA_038325835.1 Gammaproteobacteria bacterium | reverse complement strand
GCCTTGAGGCGCGCTCAGTATCGATCGCGCCTCAAGGCGCTCCTACTGGCTCTAGCCCGTGCCCTCGACAAGGGGGACGAAGGACACCTGGGACAACTGCTCCCGCACCAGGCCACCTGGGGTCCGGGTGATGCGCACCAGGTCCTGATCCCCCGCCGGACCCACCGGGATAATCAGTCTGCCACCCTCGCTCAGTTGCTCCAGCAAGGCTGGCGGGACTTCACCGGGTGCCGCTGCGACGATGATGCCGTCAAAGGGCGCCTGGCCCGGCCAGCCCTTGAAACCATCCCCGTGGCGGTAGCGGATATTGTCGAAGCCGAGTTGATTCAGACGGGCCCGGGCCGCCTGCTGCAGGCTGCCAATTCGGTCGATCGTAAAAATCTGCCGCACGAAAGGCGACAGCACCGCTGTCTGGTAGCCGCAGCCGGTGCCCACTTCGAGGACCTTTTTCAGTGGGATCTCCAGACCGGTCACCAGAGCCTGCGTCATGAGGGCAACCACCCAGGGCTGGGAGATGGTCTGACCCAAGCCAATCGGCAAGGCGCTGTCCTCATAGGCACGGCTGGCGAGTGCTTCATCCACAAACAGGTGCCTGGGCACACTCCGAATCCGCTCCAGGACGGCCGGGTTGGTGATGCCCGTCTCACCCAGCCTGAGCACGAGGCGCTCGCGAGTCCGGGCGGACGTCATGCCGATGCCGCGGATAGCCCGCTTTTCACCGCTCACTTCGGCAACCAGCCCGCAATCAGGTCAAGGCGGGCCCGATCGGTCAAATCCAGTTTAAGGGGCGTCACGGACACAAAACCATGCTCGATGGCGTGGAAGTCGGTTCCCGGACCCGCGTCCTGCCCCTTGCCGGCGGCACCGACCCAGTAGATGCGGCGACCCTTTGGATCGCGGGCCTCAACCACCGGTTCCGAGCGATGGCGATAGCCAAGACGGGTCGCCTGGAAACCGCGAATCTCGCCAAAGGGTATATCCGGGACGTTCACGTTCAGAATCGTATCCGGCGGCAGAGCAGTCGCCAGCAGTTGCTGAAACAGGGTCCGGATGGCCTGCCCCGCCGTATCGAAATACCGATGCTCGCCGGTCAGCGAAATCGCGATGGCCGGCAGGCCCAGAAAACGGCCTTCCACTGCGGCCGCCACCGTGCCTGAATAGAGCACGTCATCGCCCAGGTTAGCGCCGTGATTGATGCCCGCTATCACCATGTCCGGCTCATGCTCCAGCAGGCCAGTGATGGCCAGGTGGACGCAGTCGGTGGGCGTCCCGTTGACGTAGTGGATGCCCTCCCGCGACTTGCCCACCCGCAGGGGTGCGTCGAGGGTCAGGGAGTGACTGGCCCCGCTCTGATTTCTATCGGGTGCGACCACAGTGATATCGGCCAGATCAGCCAGGGACAGGGCAAGTGTCGCGAGGCCATCGGCCTGATAGCCATCGTCATTGGAGAGCAGGAGACGCATTCTTGAGCAGCCGGAATGGTGAAGCCCTAGAATCCTAAAGCATAGCGACCAGACGCGCGAGCAAACCTGAGGAGCGCCGGTGACACGCAAGGGCGGAAAGACTCCGGGAACGGATGACGCCACTGATTTCGGGTCCCTTGTCGGTCCGGTCAAGCCTGTCAGGGCCAAAAGCCGCGTTCCCCTGCGCAAGCTCCCGCCCCCGCCCAGGGCCCGCTTTGCCCGGGCGGACGATCAGGCTGTACTTGAGGAATCCCTGAGTATCGGGCCCAGTGAGGTTGGCCTGGAGAACGGCGACGAACTGAACTTCCGGCGGCCCCATGTTCCCCTCAAGGTGCTGAAAGACCTGCGCCGGGGCAAGTACTCCATCCAGAACGAACTCGACCTGCATGGGCTTACGGCCAACGAGGCGCGAGTCATGCTCCGGGAGTTCATGGCTGACGTTCTCCTCGATGGGCAGCGCTGCGTCCGCATCGTGCACGGCAAGGGGTTGCGCTCAGGGCCGAGAGGCCCTGTGCTCAAGGTGAAACTGAATAAATGGCTCCCTCAGTGGGAGCAGGTTCTTGCGTTTACAACGGCCCCGGCGCGGGATGGCGGCACCGGAGCGCTGTACGTCCTGCTGGCGCGGTAAGCCGGGGCTACCCGCAGCCCCCCCCGGGCTAATCCTCCGGCGCGGTCTCTGCCCGCCGTTCACTCTGCCAGAACCGGTACATAAACGCGCCGTAAAAGGTGGTTGTCGCGTCGTCCGTAAAGAGCGGGCTTTCTGCGTTCCGTGCTCCCTGGTAAAAACCCTGCCGGATCCCACCCCAGAGTTCGAGGCGCCGGGCGACAGGAATGCGTAGCGACAAGGCGATTTCAGTGCCCAGATAGCCGCCGCCCGCTGCGAACGCCGGGCGTTCCGCGGTGGCGAAGGCTGGCGTTACCGCGTAGTAGTAATCCATGTAGCCATCCGTCGCAAAAGTTGGCGTGATACGCAGCTTGGCCTCCCGGCCGGAGTCGCCAAACTTCCGCGTGAACTTGAGTTCTGGTGAGTAGACCAGGCCCTCATACGCGGGATCGAGACCGTCCCAGGAGAACGCTCCACGAACCTGAAAGGCAAGGAATGCGTCGGCTGCAAGCCAGCCGCGGTCCACAAACTGAAGTTCCAGCTCTGGACCCAGTTCCAGCAGGAGGTCAAGGTCAGGCATGCCGGTGCGTGCCGCGATATCGTCACTCGCGGACCCAAAAACCAGGTCGAAGTCGATGTCCAGCTTGATCTTGTCGGTGCGAAAGATCCGGCCGCGGATCGGAGAATCCGTGTCATCGCCAATCCGGAGAAAGGTGCCGCGATAAACCGGGAACGGCAACGGCACAAAGTTCCCCTGGGAGTCTTCGGACGCCGGGTAAGACGGCCCGTAACGACCAAACGCCGTGATATTCAGCTCCCAAAGGGCATCCGTCGCGGCATCCTCACTGGCGGCCGCGGGAACCACGAGACCCACCCACAGCAGCATGCCCAGCGCGACGGCGGCCGGGCGACCCGGCTTCCGGAATCCGGCACACACCAGGCCACCCTCAACCGCACCGATCTGCACTGGCAATAGCGTTACTGTCTCAGGTTCAGTCACCAGATAATTCCCACCCGGCGGGAGCGGCAACCCGCCATGAAGGCGGATGATAGCGCGCTGGGCGGCCTCAGCGCTTTGACAACCGCGCCACCAGTTTGCGCATTTCGGTCTGGGTTTCGGCGCTGAACTACCAACCCGTGGCTACCGCAGCATCTCCGGAATTGCTCAGCGCGTCGCTCAAGCGCGCCTTGCCGG
>JBBQJK010000344.1:0-3290 GCA_038325835.1 Gammaproteobacteria bacterium | reverse complement strand
TGCGCAGCTTTTCGTCAATGACCGCCACTTCGTTGTAGGCAGAGACCACGAGGGTTACGACCGGCTCAATAGCCAGCTGCCGCACTGGCCGGGAAACTCCCAGGACGCCCAGAAGCCACAGGGCCGCCGGGTAACCCGCATACACATAGATCACCAGGCAGACGCTGGTCCAGTACGTGACAACTGCAAGACTGTCGGCCATGCCGGTTCGGCGTCCATTTCAAGCGCAATAGGCCAGAGCGATAGTCAAGAGAGATTCAGGCGCCGGGCGGAGCTCGCTGGCACACCGTCGAGACGGCACCCTGCCCGCTGGCAAGCCTGCAAGTCAAGGATGCCGGTCCCAGTGGACCGCGGCACCGGGAACGCCGTCACAGGGACTGAATCCCAGGGTGTCGGACGGTTGCTGGACAAGCCCTGGTCCATCCCGAAGAATAAACCCTCAACTCCCGACCCATTCCCTGCGGTGCCCATGGCTGACATGTTCGGAATCTGGTACCCCGGTCAGCCGGGCGTAACGCCTCCCACAGCCTGGCAGGCGCCGTCCCGGGCCGGCGCGGACGGCATCGAGGTCTGCGTGGACGGGCAGCCTCGCGCCCGCTCCGCAGTCCAGCCAGGCCCTGCCGGCGTTTCGCCTGCCGAACTGGTCCTGCGAGCCTATCGTCTGCATGGTGATGCCGTGTTCGGTGCGCTGGCCGGGTCCTTCGCTGCAGTCATCATCGATGAGGGGCGCTCCAAGGCACTCCTTGCCGTTGACCGCGTGGGCATTCGGCCCCTCAGTTATGGCCCCGGTGCCGACGGTCAGCTGGTCTTCGGCTCCTCAGCCCTCGCCGTCGCGGAAGCGATCGCCCGCTCCAGGTCGGCAGAGGTTCGACTCGACCCGCAGGCGTTGTTTGACTACATGTTCCTGCACATGGTGCCGAGTCCGGCCACCGTCTACCCCGGCGTGCACAAGGTGCCCCCGGCAAGTTGCATTGACTGGAGCAACGGCCGGGCCCGGGAGGCCCGGTACTGGCAGCCGGAGTTCGGGTCAGCAAACACCCGGAGCGACCCGCGGGCCCTGGAGGAGGAACTGCACGCTCTCCTGCGCACTGCCGTGGAGAGATCCCTGGCCGGCGCAGCCGCTCCCGGCGCCTTCCTGAGTGGCGGCCTGGACAGCTCTACCGTTGTCGGCGTCCTCGCCCAGCTCGTCTCGTCTCCTGCCCGGACCTTCTCGGTTGGCTTTAATACCGAAGGCTACGATGAACTGCCCTTTGCCCGCCTGGCCGTGGCGCGCTTCGGCGCCCGGGGCGAGGAATACATCGTCACCCCCGCAGATGTGGCGTCAGCCCTGCCCGTCATTGCCGGTGCCTACGACGAGCCCTTCGGTAACTCATCCGCCATCCCCACATATTTCTGCGCGCAGCTGGCGCAGAAACACGGCGTCGGACGACTGCTCGCCGGCGACGGTGGCGATGAGATCTTTGCAGGCAACCCCCACTACACCCGACAAGCCCTCTTTGAGCACTACTGGCGCCTGCCGGCAGCGGTGCGCAAGGGGTTTCTGGAGAAGTATCTGCCGGGCTGGCTGCGGGAGGATGCGCCCTGGCCCCTGGGAAAAATCCGCAGCTACGTGCAGCAGGCCAGTATTCCGTTACCGAAGCGCATGCAGTCCTGGAACTTCATGTTCCGGGAGAGCCCCGAGTCCATTTTTACCCCTGACTTCCTGGGCCGCATCGACCAGGAACATCCCGTCGCGGTGATGAACGCCACCTGGGCCGAGGTTCCCGATGCGGAGGTTCTGGACAAACTGCTCTACTACGACTGGAAGTTTGTCTTGGCGGACAACGACCTGCGCAAGGTGGGCCGGATGTGCGAACTGGGGGGCGTCGAGGTCCGTTACCCGATGCTGGATACCGATCTGCTGGATTTCTCCCTGCGAATTCCCGCGAGCCTCAAGATCCAGGGGCAGAATCTGCGGCACTTCTACAAGCAGGCGATGACCGGCTTCCTTCCGGACCAGATCATCAACAAGACGAAGCACGGCTTTGGCCTGCCGTTCGGGGTCTGGCTCAAGACCTCACCGGAACTGATCCATATGGCCTCGGACCTGCTGGCAGGACTGGCCACCCGCGGCATCTTCAGGCCGGAGTTCCTTGCGGGGATCCAGACGCAGCACCGGGACGGCCATCCGGGCTACTACGGCTATGTCATCTGGGACCTGCTCATGCTCGAGCAGTGGCTCAGGGCACGGGGACTCCGGTGCTGACGTGTCACTGACCTCCATCATCTTCCTGCTGGCGTTCGGCGCCGCGATGTTCGCGAGCCTCGTGCGCCACCCGACCTACGGGCTTTACACCTACGTGGCCGTTTTCTACCTCCATCCGCCCGACCGCTGGTGGGGTCAGGCACTCCCGGACCTGCGCTGGTCATTGCTGGCGGCTTTTGTGACCCTGGTTTCGCTGTGGCGCCATGAGCGCCTGCCCAACCGGGCTGGCTGGCTGCAGAACCGCGCTTTAATGCTCTTTCTGGCCTTCGTGATCTGGCTCTGGCTCCAGTCATTCTGGGCGCTGGATATGGAGGCCCATCTGGGCGCAGCCATCCTGTTCTCCAAGTACCTGCTGCTCGTGTACCTGATCTACGCCGTAGTCCAGACGGAGGAGATTCTCCGCAACGTTCTCCTGGTCCACGTTCTCGGATGCCTGTTCCTGGGCTGGCTGATCCTGAGCGCGCCCGATGTGGGTGGCCGCTTTGAGGGGGTCGGCGGACCGGGGATCAAGGACGCCAACGCCCTCGGCATGCAGCTCGCCACGGGATTGCTGGCGGCCTCAGCGCTGATTCTCCGGGGTCCGAGCTGGGTCAGAGTCCTGGCGCTGGCCTCCATCCCGTTGATCGTGAACGGCCTCGTGCAAACCCTGAGCCGCGGCGCCGTCGTTGGCCTCGTCGCTGGGGGCGTCGTGCTGGTGCTCGCGACGCCCGGCCAGTTCAGGCGGGTGTACTACGGGTTCGGCATACTGGGTTTGTTCATCCTCCTGAGCGTCGCGCCCACCCAGTTCTGGGAACGGCTCGGCACTATCGCCGCGCCCATCGAAAAAACCGAAGAAGTGGACACCAGCACCCTGACCCGCCTTGCCCTCGCGAAGGCGCAGTTGCAGATGAGCATGGCCTACCCCTTCGGTGCCGGCCACCGGGGCACCGAGGTCCTGAGCAGCGAGTACCTCGGCGCGGAATACATGTCACGGTCGGTCACTGGTGAGCTCGGGGCGCGCTCGTCCCATAACACGCTGCTGTCCGTCCTGGTCGAACAGGGTGTG
>JBBQJK010000343.1:0-3299 GCA_038325835.1 Gammaproteobacteria bacterium | reverse complement strand
CAGTCCTGGTGATGTACTTTCTTGACTACACCCTGAACACCATCACGATGCTGGGGCTGCTGCTGCTGATTGGCGTCGTGGTTGATGACGCGATCGTGGTCCTGGAGAACATCGAACGACGCCTGGCAAGTGGCGCGGAGGACCGGGCCCAGGCGGCCATCGACGGCGCCAACGAGGTCACGCTGGCTATCGTGGCCTCGACACTCGTACTGGCCAGCATCTTCGCCGTGGTCGTGTTCGTGCCCGGTATCCCGGGCAAGCTGATCGGGTCATTCGGGGTGGTCGTGGCCTGTGGCGTGCTCGTTTCCCTGTTCGTGTCCCTGACCCTGACGCCGATGCTCTGCGCCAGATACCTGCAGGTTAATCGGAAGGAGGGCGCCGTCTGGGGCCGGGTGGCCGGGTGGCTGAATGGACTGGACCAGTGGTACCGGAGCGCCACGGCCTGGAGTCTGCGTCACCGCTGGCGGGTGGTGAGCTTTGCGCTGGCTATCGTCGCAGCGACGCCATTGCTCTTCATGACCCTCGGCTTTGAGTTCTTTCCGGCGGAGGACGAAGGCCAGTTCCAGATCACCGTGCGGACGCCTACCGGCTCCAGCCTCGAATACTCGGATGACCGGATGCGCCAGGTGGAAAAGACCGTCCTCGGCCATCCGGAGATCGAGAACATCTTTGCCACGATCGGTGGTGGCCGGACGGGTGGCGTCAACCAGGGCCTGATCTACGTGAACATGCAGCCCCGCGAGAAGCGCCGCGTTAGCCAGCAGGAGATGATCAAGCTCCTGAGGGATGAACTGGCACAGATTCCCGGCATCGTGGCCTTCCCCGCGCCTTACGGCATTTCCGGCAACTCCCGGGGCGATGCGCTGAGCTTTGTCATTGATGGCCCGGATCTGGCCACGATAGCGGACCTGGCGCGGAGTTTCCGTGATCTCCTGTCGAAGGATCCGGAACTCGGCCAGATCGACGTGGACCTGCAGCTGGATCTGCCCCAGGTGCGGCTGGACGTGAACCGGGACCTGGCCGCGGAGCTGGGCCTGTCGGCCCGGGACGTTGCCCAAGCTGCGAACGTGCTGGCCGGCGGCCTCAACGTGGCCAAGTTCAGCGATGAACCGGGCGACGGCGAGCGCTATGACATCCGCATCAAGGCCGCCGGCGATGTGGACCTGGCGGACCTCTCCAAGATCTACCTGCGGGCGCCGGGTGGCGCGCTGGTGCGCCTCGACACGGTAGCCAGGTTCACGGAACTCGTCGGGCCTGCCGTCATCACCCGGGTCGATCGCCAGTACGCCGCAACCTTCTTCTCCGATCCGACGGTGGCCCTGGGTGAAGCGGTGAACCGGGTTAGGAAGGAAGCCGCAGAGTTCCTGCCGCCGGGCTACACGCTGAAACTCCAGGGCGGGTCGGAGCAGCTGGACGAGACGTCCTCCGGAGTGGGCTTTACCTTCATCCTGGCGCTCGTGCTCGTCTATATGGTCCTGGCGAGCCAGTTCAACTCCTACGTGCAGCCCCTGATCATCATGGTGGCCCAGCCCCTCGCGATCATCGGCGGGGTCGCTGCCCTGGCCATCACCGGTACCACCCTGAACCTCTATTCCATGGTCGGGCTCATCCTGCTCATCGGGCTTGTGGCCAAGAATTCCATCCTGCTGGTGGATCTCACCAACCAGCTGCGGGAGAAGGGCTACAGCGTTGACGATGCGCTGGCGGAGGCCTGTCCGCGCCGGCTGCGGCCCATCCTGATGACCTCCCTCACGATCATCATGGCGATGCTGGTCCCGGCGCTGGGCATCGGCACCGGTGTGGAGCTGTCCGGCCCGCTGGCTGTCGCCGTCGTGGGTGGCATGCTCAGTTCAACGCTGCTGAGCCTCGTCGTCGTGCCGGCCGTGTACTCCCTCGTGGAGAGTGGCCGTGAGCGTCGCGAGCCCGGGACCGTCCGCACCTTCCTGAGCCGCTTCATCCCCGGTCGCGCCTGACACCCCAATCGCCAGCCGCCCGCCGTACCGCGTGTTTTCCGCCCTGATGTTTCTGCTCGCCATCGCGGACACGGTGTTGCTGGTCGGGACCGTGGTGATGCTCTCAACATGCTGGCCCTGGTCGCCACGGCCGTGCACTTCCTGAGTCAGGGGAAGCCCCCGGTGGCGCGAAACTCCGCATAGGCCGCCAGCACGTGCTCCGGCGCTTCCAGCTGGGGGTAGTGGCCCACGCCAGCGAGTTCGACGACGTCCGGCCGGGGCACCAGTTGCCGGTACCGGGCCGCCGTGGCTGCCCCGGCGATGGGGTCGGCGGTGCCCACGATGAAGCGGAGCGGCACGGCCGCAGCCTGTAACGCCCCGACCCATCTTGAGCGGTGCCGCAGGCGCTCGTGGCGATACCGGCTGACTGGCGCCAGGACGGCGCGGCCGTTCCCGTGGGTCACCAGTGTCCAGAAGCCATCCAGCTCGGTGCGCGTCGGTGCCCGCTCCCGGGCAAAGATCCGGCGCATGCTGATGGCGAAGCTCGTCCGGCTCGACAGTCGCGCCACCACCGGACCTGCAGGCGAGGACAGCAGCCGCTGAATCAGTAGCGGGCGATGGGCCTCCGGAAAGATCCCCCCATTCAACAGACAGACGCTGCGGAGGCGCGGTTCTGCTGAATCCCTGGCCAGCAGTTCCTGCGCCACCGTGTCGCCGTAGTCGTGGGCGAGCACATGGTAGTCGGTCACCGCTTCCGACCGCAGGAAGGCTTCCACCAGGTTCGCCTGGTCAGCGATGGAGTAGGCGTGATGCCGGGGTTTCGCCGAGAAGCCAAAACCCAGCATGTCGAGAGTGAGCACCCGCCAGCGGGCAGTAAGGCCGGCCCAGAGGGGCGCGAAGTCCCAGGAGGCGGTTGGAAAGCCATGGATCAGCAGGAGCACCGGCGCTCCCGGCTTGCCCCCGGAGCGGACGAAGATGTCGTGTCCCTGGTAGCTGAAGGCCCCGCCTGCCCGGTGCCAGACTGCCAGTGAGTCAGGCCAGGGCAGGACGGTGTGCGGCACGGCGGGACCTAGTTTGCTGCCGCGGGAGACGGCGGTGTGGTCTTCCTCTGCCGCAAGATGAACTCCCGGTCCAGCTGGTTGCCGACTGGAAAGTCGTACTCACCCACCTTCTCGAAGCCATACCGGGCATACAGCCGCTGCGCCCCGAGATTGCCGGACCAGACGCCGACGTAGAGCGGCGAGTGGCCCTGCGCCGCCAGCCAGTCGATGGCCAGCCTCAGCAGCCGGGTGCCCAGTCCCTCGCGCTGAACCGCAGCACGGAGATACAACTGGCGGATTTCCCCGG
>JBBQJK010000342.1:0-3301 GCA_038325835.1 Gammaproteobacteria bacterium | reverse complement strand
AGCCGCTCGTCTTCACGTCGCGAAGAAAAATGCGCCCACCGTTGTAGTTCACGATCGCCGGCTGATTAGCGGCGTTTCCGCTGCCTGTGAGTTTCGCATCGAGAAGGCAGAGCGTGCCGTAGGTGGAGAGCGCGGGCACGGCGTTGTCGCTGGTGAATCCACGGATGCTGATGGACTGGCCTTCGTTGGCGAAGCCCACCTCATTCTGTCCGCGCAGCGTGATGTTCTCGAAGACCTGACCGTTCACCGCGTGCGCCGTGGCGATGCCGCGCCGAAAGCCGATGACCTCGCAGTTCCGAACCAGGAGCGGCCCGTTCATGTCGCGGTGCGCGAGGTCGAGTCCGGTGTGACCGCTGTCCGCGCCCGCGATGAAACGGCAGTCGCGCACCGCGCCGGAGTTGTTTGAGTAAAACTGGAGCGCCGTCGCGCCGGGATTCCCTGCGCCGACATCGAAGGTCAGGTTCTCCACGTAATTGTGAAACCAATCCGCCGACCCAAACCCTCCGCACCACATAATGGCCTCGGGCTCTTTAGCATCGGTGAATGTCGCATCCTTCAGGCGGATGATGGACGCATAGCGCGACTCGCCGCACAGATATGTAAAGCCCCAATTGTCCTGCCCGCCAAATCGCTTCGGCCACTTGAGTGTGGCGCTGACAAGGTAAGTGCCGCGCGGGAAAAAGAGGATGCGGTGCTGGCCGGTGCGTTCGTTGATGGCCCGCTGGAGCGCCTCGGTGTCATCTGCTACGCCATCGGCCTTTGCGGAATACGGCGGCTTGGTGACATCCACCACGTTCCCTCCCGGAGGGTAGTATTCGGCGCAGAGCGTCGGGAGTGCGATGGCGAAGAGAATTAGAGCCGTTAGTTTCATAGGAGACGCGAGGAGACGCCTAACGCCCAGGGTGGGCAGCCTTACCTCGACCTCGGGAAGGAGTCCAGCGAAACATCATCACGTGGTTCAGACCGGCGTTTTCCAGGAAGAGGACGTACTCACCGTTCTTGCGGAGGGTGACGTTCAGCGCGTTGTCCGAGTCAACGCAACCGCCGCTGCCTTTGAAGCCGTTGATGTCCGGCCGGATCGTTCCGACGTAGCTGCCGTCGTCCAGCCGATGGACACGAATGAGGCCGTAGCCATAGGCGACGAAGACGTATTTACCGCAGGACTGCATTGCCACTGGCGCGCCGCCGCCGTAGCCCGTGTCGGGAGTGTAGGACTTGTCGTTGAGCGGCAAATTGATTGTCCAGCGCTTGGTCCTCCGCGCCGCGTCGGACCAATGGTCAAAGCAGACCAGCATGTTGCAGGCGTTTTCCTCGGTGCCGGGCGAGCCCCCGGCGATCATGACGTCGTCGCCGGGGGCGTAGAACAGCCGTCGAAGCCGGTCGCCGATGAACTCCGGCGGGTACTGGTAGGAGACCTCGGAGGCCCGGCGATAGATGGGGTTGCCACGCGCGTCGAGACCCTCGCAAGGAAGATGGAAAATCGTCCCGTCTCCCGAGCACTGCCAGATGCCGGCCGCGGCATCCAGGTGCATGAAGCCCCAGCGGGGCTTCCGCTCCACTGCGGCGAACTCTGCGGCGTCAGGCGCACCGTCACCGTTGCCGTCGTTCCAGATGAAGGATTCGGCATCCTCGGGCCAGCGCTTCCCGTTGCCGGGGCGCCAGGGCGAGGCGCCCGCCACGAATCCGCACGGAGCGGCCACGCAGCCGTCTTCGCCGAACTTGTAGATCTCCAGGCTCCCGGTCCCCTGGCCGCCGCAATAGAGGAAGAGTTTGCCGTCGATCCGCCGCACGCCGTTGATGAGACGGTGGCCCGGTCCGTGGCCGTCGGTCACCCGGCAATCGAGCGGATACTTGAAGCGATCCACGGTCAGTCCGGCCAGTGACTGCTCGCGCCCGGGCGGTTGGCTCCAGTCCAGGTTGAAGGCGTTCTCCTTGGTATACACCACATTCTCGTTGGCCGGGTCGGTGCAGGCCGTGTCTAACCAGTTACCCAACCCGTACACCTCCCAGAGGCGTTGACCGGAAGGGGAGTAGGCTTCGATCAGGGCGTTGTACCAGGAGCCGAAAACACCGGCGACGTAGAGGTTGCCGGCGGCGTCGAACCCGAGGCCGCGGATCCAGTGGAACTTCTGGGGCCCGTACACACCTGGCTTGCCCGAGAAGATGCCGCCTTCCGCGCCGAAAGTGCCCACCTTCCGGGGAGTCCCAGAAACATCGTAGGTCCACACCTGGCTGTGCCGGTTCAACCCGCCGACGAGCAGCCGTCCCTTCGCATCGATCGTCAGCGCGCAGGGGTTTTCAAAGTCGGTGATCTCCGGCCCGGGCTGGCCATCCTTGGAGAAGGAGATGACCTTGATGCCGCCCCTGTCGAAAGGCTCCTTGCCCGGCTTGCCTTGAAGGACCCAGATGTGACCGTCAGTACCGACAGCAATCGGTCCCGGGCTCGGGGCAACGAAAGAGCGAAACTCCTTCATCGTTGCCGTCGCAAGGACGCGAATCTTGCCGGCGGCGGAATCGCTCAGGTAGAGCTCGGCGGCGCGCAAGGCCAAACCCTGAATACTACCGCCGGTGCTCGGCGTGCGGTTGTAAGCCTCATCCCCGAGGCGCGTGCGGAACAGGCCGGCCCCGGTGCCGATGTAAACGTAGGAATCGTCCACCGCGACCGCTGACGCGCTGCTGCCAAACCCGCTGTCATAGTCATACTTGGTGACGAACTTGCCAGCTTTGTACGAGGCGACTCCGCCGTAGCCTTCAGCCACACCCGCTGAGAAAACCGTCCCATCCGGCGTCACGGCAATCGCGATGGCGGTGACCGGCACCGACTGGTGCCCCTTCTGAGTGGCGAAAGAGTTCGCCAGCCAGGAATGGATAACTGAGCCAGGCAGGTCGCCCCCCGACGGGGTGTCCCCGGCTGCGACACGACCGAGGCTGAGCGCGCAGAGGCACGCCAACGTCAATTTATGGAAACAGTGTTTTCGCATGGAAGGTTGTGTTCGTTTTCGGACGGGGGCAGCGCTTCCACCCCCCAACGATGGCATTTTCACTTATTGTTTGGATTGATTAAGAATTCTCAGAGGCTGAAATGGAGGCGCGGTTTGCTATTTGTGTTGGAAGAAGTCCGTAGGGATTAGTTTGTGAACGGTTACTCCGCTGCGCAGTTTTCCGTCCTTCTCGGTATCTTTTTCCACGCTTTGCCACTCGGGGTCCTGGTGGAATTCGCCGGTGGCTTTCTGAATCGAGTCGACACTTTCACCAGCGAGCAGACAGACGAATTGATCGTTGCCAGCGGCATCCTTCTTCC
>JBBQJK010000341.1:0-3303 GCA_038325835.1 Gammaproteobacteria bacterium | reverse complement strand
ACCTCCAGATGGGCTGACCCGCAGGAGCCGTACATGATCGGAAAACCGGCAAGGTAGCGATTGACCATCACGAATTGCAGAGTCGTGCAGGACGGAATGCCAGCCGGGTGCAGGATGAACTGCTTCCAGCCACCGCCCGGGTCGTACCTGGTCGTCAGGAACTCCTTGGAGAACCGCTGGCGAAACTGCAGGTACATGGTGTCGCCGGGACCGAAGTCCTTGCCCAGCGAACCCAGCCAGTAGCCCGAGGTATTGGCACCGGAGTTCGAGGGGATCTCGAAGCGCAGCGCGCCATTGCCCGAGGCCTTCACATTGCTGTCGAGAACCCCGCGGACCTGACCGTCGCCAGCCGGGTACATCAGCGTGGACGAAAAGTCGGCTGCGGAATCAAAACCGACGCACTGAAGTACGCCCGGCCCTGAGCAGCGCGTCTGGAAGTTGTTGGTCTGGCTCTGATCCTGCACCGTCACGATCGCGGACCGCTGATTGGTCCCGCCAGAGCCGGTGCAGCTCAGGGTGTACGTGCCGGAGGCCGAAAGGGGTCCCATCGTCTGGGAACCGGAGACGGCCTTGCTGCCGGACCAGCTACCGCTGGCGGTACAACTGTTGGCGTTGCTCGCCGACCAGCTGAGGACGGTGGAGCCACTCGGGCTCACTGTGGTCGGGCTTGCGGCCAGGGAAATGGTGGGACCGCTGGTCACCACCTGCACGGTGGCGCTGCCGCTGATGGTGCCGCCGCTGCCAGAACACGTGAGCGTGTAGGTGGTCGTGGCGTTGAGGGGACCGACCGACTCACTGTCTGTCGTCGCCTTGCTGCCCGACCACGCACCGCCGGCCGTGCAGCTGGTGGCATTCAGGCTTGACCAACTGAGCGTCGTCGTGCCGCCCGCAGACAGCGAGTTGGGATTCGCCGTGAGCGTTGCCGTCGGCGGGGTGCCCGTCACTGGCCCGCCACCACCGGCACTGAGCTTGTACATGTAGGTGGGGCCGGTCACGGAGTTGACCACGATGAAAGCGTTCAGGGCCGGGACGTAACGGAACCGCCCGTACGTGCCGTTCCCATTACGGGTCGGACTGGCGCTGCCAGACCCGGCGCTTACGGCCTTCCAGGTCCAGGTGCCGGTTTTCCAGTTGGTCGGTGCCTTGAGCGTGTAGACGACGGAGCCGCCATTCCAGGCAACGAACTGGTCAGTCACAGGATCGTAGTCCAGGCCGATCGCGTTGGACTGCTGCGCCGTCAGGTCACCGGTCGTCGTCAGTTTGTACATGACCGGCGTATCGAGGGACGTGTCGTAGGCATACACGGACTTCGAGGTGCGGCCGTCAACGACGAGGAGAATTCGCCGGGTGTTATCGAATGCCGAGGCCTGGTCGATACCGATGTTGGCGCCGGGGTACTCCGCCCAGGTGTTGGCCACGGGATCGTACTTGCGCAGCACCTTGTTCGTGGTGGCGAAAGCCCGCCAGGAGCCGTGCCACCAGATCACGTTGCGGACGCTGTCCCAGGCCGTGGACGCCCCCTCGTTGTCATCCGAAATCACGCCCTCCCAGGTCGGCATCTTGGCCCCGCGACGCCACTGTTTGGTCTGCAGGTTCAGTGCGTGGACGTTCGCCGTGCCGACGACAGTCTCGCCGTCACTCGCGCTGCCAAGCTTGACGAACTCGTTCGTGATGGCCGAGTACTCAAGGGCCTCGTACATGTGAGCCGCGCAGGGTGAATTGCCGGCCATGGTCGACGTGTTGTAGTCACAGGTCGGCGGACTGACCGGGTTGGTCAGACGGGACCAGGCGCCCTGGGCCACGTCAAAGGCATAGACCTCGTTGCCGTAGTAGCCGGCGTGCCCGCCACCAAAGATCAACAGGGAGCCGGCAGCACCGAGATTCGTGGCGAACGCACCACCGCTCCAGTCGTCGATGACGCCACTCTGGCCTTCGTTGCCAGAGTAGTTACAGCTATCGGACGGACAGGGATTCACACTCGAGACAGTGTTCGATGAGACTGCAACCCACTTCCCCACCTGCAGATCGGAGGCGGTGACAGCCAGGACGTTCGGAGTGTGGAAGAGAACCAGCGCGAGCGCGGCGGTGTGTAAAGAAAAGCGAATCCTGGTACCGGAAAACTTCATGCGGTCTGGCCTCCTGCCACAAACGTCCTGAACGGCGTAGGGGCAGGTGACGCATGAGTACCGGGCGCAAAGGAAAAAGCTCTACCGTTACCCTGACAGTCCCATAGCGGACTCTCACGGCCGGCAACTTTCCTCTGCACTCAGCGACTGCAACCCCGCTATCCACCTGCAACGTTATGGACCGGAAGTTTTGCGTCACCAGGTCACCCTGGGTATGCCCTTTATCGCGGAGCAAGCTTACCCACGGCAGACGACCCTAAGCAATAAGGCCGCGTTTCTACAGGACAATTGACAGTTATGTCAAAATATTGCCCGTCGCCGTTGTCAGCGCATTCCCACACCGGACCTCGAACGAGTCGCAGCATCGGCGGCCTCTGAAGTGGCGAAACAGCAGCTTAGGGAACTATCGGAGAATCCTTGGTGGTGCAGCCAGGGCGATACAGGAGCCCTCTTCAGCACCTGAACGCTCGTTCATCTGCGCTACTTAATGTGGCACCGGCAGAGCTGTTGGGGCGCTCAGCCCGAGTGGAGGCGTGAGAACAGCGTCGCAAATTCATCAACCCGATGAAGGCGGGAGTAGAGGTCCGCCGCCGCTCGCGTCAGAACCGGCTCCGTCCCGGACCGCAGATTCGGCAGGAAATTGCCAAGGCCCAGCTCAATGCGGGCAACGTCATTGATCGGCAAGAGCCGGCCAACACCAGCCCGGCGGAGCAGCGTGGCTGTCTCCCCCGCTGCATCCACCAGTGCCAGGATCGGGCGGCGGGCGCGCAGGTACTCGTAGACCTTGGCCGGGATGGCGGGATTGGAGGTGTGCCCCTGAAAGAGCAGCAGCCCGTCAGCGTCGAGCATTTCCCGGAGCGCCACCCGATAACTCACCGGGGGGGCGAGCTCGACGATATCCGTCAGCGCCAGCCGTTCGATGAGGGGCCGATAGGTGTGGTCGTAACCCGTCGCCCGGAGCACGATCCGCAGGTTATCCGGCAATGCACCGCGCGAACGCAGTCCGCAAACTGCTGCGAGGAACGCCCCAGGGTCACGATCGGGGCCGGGATACAGCGTGCCACTGTGAACCAGTGTCAGCCTCCCGCGAGGAACCTCAGGGAACTGGCGCGCAAGAGATTCAGCCTCGACGACCTCGAAGGGCTCCGGATCGAAGCCGTTGGCGATCACAACCGCG
>JBBQJK010000340.1:0-3305 GCA_038325835.1 Gammaproteobacteria bacterium | reverse complement strand
CATTGCCGGCGATGCCGGTTTTGAGCGGGCACTCCTTGGACTCTTTGAACAGTTGCGGCAGTCGGGTGGGCGGCTGGTGATAACGGCGGCCGCCCCGCCCGGTGACTGCGGGTTCGGCCTGCCGGACCTTGCGTCACGGCTGACGTCCGGCGGGGTCTATCGCGTGCAGCCACTGGACGATGCCAGCCGACTCCAGGCCCTGCAGATTCGTGCCCGTTTCCGGGGCTTTGATTTACCGGAGGACACTGGGCGCTACCTTCTCAACCGCACACGCCGCGGGCCAGCGAGCCTGTTCGGTGTCCTCGACACGCTGGACCGGGCTGCACTGGTCGCCCAGAAGCGGCTCACCATACCGTTCGTTCGCAGCGTCCTGGACGCCTGCTCAGCTGTCCCGTGAGCAGGGCTGCCGCTGTTCGCGCGAGGCGGCGATCGCGGTGAAGAACACCACGGCGATCAGCGTGGCGAAGGCGGCGCCGGCCAGTCGCCGACCGGGCGCAACGAGGAACGAACCCACACTCAGCGCGAAGTAAGGAATCAGCACGATGGCGACCCAGGCGCCCCACTGCCGCGCTGACCGCAAGCCGGCCACCACCAGAATCAGCAGCGGGGCAGCGCACAGGGCGCCAATCAGCAGGCGGGGAACCGGTTCGGTAGCCGGCCCTGCCGGCGGCACCGCGACGAGCCACGCGCTGAGTACCAGGAGGCCGGCCAGAGTAGCGCGGGTTGGCTTCACTGTTCCCAGCCCTGGAGCCGAAGTGCCGCTTCGGCCACCCGGCGCCCAAGATGCTGGGCAATGCGCTCTTCGTCCGCGCTCAGGGCAGTGTCCGTAGTGTTGGGGGCGAAATGCGTAGCGCCATACGGCGAGCCACCCGTGCGGGTGGTTGCCAGCGCCGCTTCGGCGTAGGGGATCCCGACCAGCACCATCCCGTGGTGAAGGAGTG
Organism: Gammaproteobacteria bacterium; assembly: GCA_038325835.1. GTDB lineage: Bacteria > Pseudomonadota > Gammaproteobacteria > Steroidobacterales > SHZI01. The sequence continues at coordinate 2,364 of JBBQJK010000340.1, read as the reverse complement.
GCAGGGCCATGGAAAGCAGGGTGCTTTCCTGGCCGCCATGGAGCGAGCTGGTCGACGTGAAGACTCCCGCCGGCTTACCCCGGAGTGTGCCGGACAGCCAGTCGCTGCCGGTGCCGTCCAGAAAGTGCTTGAGCGGCGCTGCCATGTTGCCAAAACGCGTCGGGCTGCCCAGGATCAGGCCCACGCAGGCGGAGAGGTCCAGGCTCGTTGCGTAGGGTGGGCCATCGTCCGGGACTTCCGGCAGGCGCGCCCCGTTTTGCGCTGTGACGGGTGGCACGGTGCGCAGGCGCGCCGCCATACCGCTCACCCCGTTGATCCCCCGGCTCACGTGAGCGGCGAGATTCGCCACGGAGCCGTGGCGGGAGTAATACAGAACAAGGATGTCGGACATGAGGTCTCGCCGCGGGACAGGGACCGGCATTTTACAGTCTGCGGCTTGTCCTGCTTGACCGTCGGCAGCCGGGTGGCTAGCGTGCGCGGGTATGGAGTCACATAAATCCCTGTTTCGACTATTGCTCTGCCCCCTGATGCTGGTCGTCGTCGCCTGCGCTGCCGGTCCACCGGTTCAGGAGATGAGCGATGCGCGCCAGGCGATTGCAGCGGCCCGCGAGGCCGGAGCTGCCGCCTATGCAGAGGCCGGGTTGCGGTCTGCCGAGGCCCGGCTCGCCGAAGCTGAGACTCAGCTGAATCAGCGGATGTACTGGGAAGCCCGACGGCTGGCGGTCGACGCCAAAAATGCCGCCGTCGACGCGCTGCTCCGGAGCCGATCCCTGCGCGAGGCCGGTGCACCGGCGGCTCCCGACGCTCCCCGGCCCTGACATCGCCGTGCCAGGAGTGGTCGCAGCACGGCGCTTCTTTGTCAGCGGCAAGGTCCAGGGCGTGTTCTACCGGGCGAGTACCGTCAGAGTCGCCGAACAGTTCAAGTTGCGGGGATTTACGCGGAACCTCCCGGATGGGCGTGTGGAGGTTTTGGCGGTGGGCGACGTCGCGTCGCTGGCCGCGCTGCTGAACTGGTTGCGACAGGGGCCGCCGCTGTCGAAGGTGACGGAAGTGACTGAGCAGGCGGAGGACCCGACTCAGTACCCTGACATCAGGGATTTTCGGACGGCCTGAGCGTGCCCGGAGGGATCGCGCCGGTCGGCGCTCCTACTGCTGGAACCAGCGGGTGCGCAGCCGCTCGAAGACCAGGTTGGGATAGGCGCTGCGCCCGAGGCTGCCGTTGTAACGCGCGAGGGCCCGCGTCCAGTTGCCGTCCTCCAGGTCATAGTAGTGCCGTAGTATTGTGCAGCCCATGCGCACGTTGGCCTGGATGTTGAGCAGGGCGTAGCCGGGCTGGTCCAGCTCAGCGAGCCAGAAGCGCATGATCTGCATCAGGCCCTGGGCATTGCTCCGGGACACGGCGTAGCGCTGGAAGCCGCTCTCGACGTCAATCACGGCGAGGATCATCTCCGGGGGCAGGCCGACACGGGTGGCCTCCCGATGGACCGTGGTGAGAATCTCCAGCCGCTCGGCAGGGTCCGGTACTTTCCGCGCCAGCCGGCCCGCCATGTCGGTGAGCCAGACTTCCGCGTCAAACCGGTCCTTGAAGGCCAGGGGTTCCTTCAGGGCTGCCTGCAGCTTCTGGCGCAGGACCGGGTCATGGTCCTCAGCTGCCGCCAGGGACGGCGGTGGAGCAAGGCCAACGGCCAGGGTAATGGCCAGGGTAACAGCCAGCCCAACCACCGGGGCTGCCCGCTCGCGTCTGCCCCTAGCCCTGCCGCGGGACTTCGCGGCGTGCGCGCAGAAAATCCAGTACATCGGGAAGTCCCACCTGTTCCTCAGTGCCACTCTGCCGGTGACGGTACTCGGCCTTGCCTTCCTTGACGCCGCGCTCACCAACGACGATCCGGTGGGGAATGCCGACCAGGTCCGCATCGGCAAACTTTACGCCAGGGCGGGCGTCCCGGTCATCGAACAACACCTCATAACCGGCATTCTGCAGTTCGCTGTACAGGGCGTTCGCGGCTGCCGTGGCGGCCTCGGACTTCTTGGGGTTGATCTCGATGAGAACGACGTCGAAGGGGCTCAGGGGTTCTGGCCACACGATCCCGTTCGCGTCGTGGTTCTGCTCGATGGCGGCGCCGACGATCCGGGAAACGCCGATGCCGTAGCAGCCCATGGTCATCACGCGCTCCTTGCCATCCTGATCGAGGACGACGGCGTGCATGCTCCGGCTGTACTTGTCCCCCAGCTGGAAAATGTGTCCGACTTCGATGCCCCGGGCGATGGTCAGGGCGCCGCCACCACCGGGACTCGGGTCACCGTTCTCGACGTTGCGCAGGTCGAAGGACGCGGGCGGCGGCAGATCCCGCTCCCAGTTAACGC
>JBBQJK010000339.1:0-3309 GCA_038325835.1 Gammaproteobacteria bacterium | reverse complement strand
TGAAGGAGCGCTCGACGCACGTCCTGGCCTGGCCCAGGACGTCATCGGCGGACGCCTGGCAGCGGCGGATGCCGTGTTGGCCGCCGCGCTGGAGAATGAGTCCCTGGGGGACACCCGCGCCACGGGTCCCGGCGAGGCCTGGCTGGTCGGTGCCGGTCCCGGGGCCCCGGAGTTACTCACCCTGCGGGGCCTGTACCTGCTGCAACACGCGGATGTGGTGCTTTACGACCGGCTGGTCGCCCCGGCGCTCCTCGCCTACGCCCGCCGGGATGCGGAGCTGATCAACGTGGGCAAAACCGGCGGTGGCCCCTCCACCTCCCAGGCCGCTATCAACGCCCTGCTGATCGAGAAGGTTCAAGCCGGCCACCGCGTCTGCCGGCTCAAGGGAGGCGATCCCTATGTCTTCGGGCGGGGCAGCGAAGAGGCCCTGGCACTGGCTGACGCCGGCCTCCCTTTTCAGGTCGTACCGGGAATCACAGCCGCCAGCGGTTGCGGCGCCTACGCCGGCATTCCACTCACGCACCGCGATGCGGCTCACGCGGTTACCTTCGTCTCCGCCCAACTGGGCGCAGATCAGGAACCGGACTGGCAGCGCCTCGCCGCTCTGGGCCAGACGCTGGTGGTCTACATGGCAGGACGCCGCGTGGCCGAGGTCTGCGCGGCGCTGCTGCAGCATGGCCGGTCTGGAGCCACGCCGGCAGCCGTCGTGATGGCCGGCACCACAGACCAGCAGGCCTGCGTGGCCGGGACGCTGGACGACATCGCCGGGACGCTCCGTGCCGTGGGGTTGCTCTCACCGGCGATCCTGTATGTGGGCGACGTGGTCGAACTGCGTTCCCGCCTCCACTGGTTCAGTCCCACTGCCCCCAGCGCAGCCTACAATGCAGAACGCCAAGGAGCACCACCATGATTTTCAACAACATCCTGGAAACGATCGGCCGCACGCCCGTCGTGCGCCTGAATCGCATCGCCCCCAAACACGTGGAAATGTACGTGAAGGTCGAGGCCTTCAATCCTGGCGGGTCGGTGAAGGACCGACTGGCCCTGGCGATCATCACGGACGCTGAACGCCGCGGCACTCTCAAACCGGGCCAGACCGTGGTGGAGGCCACCTCGGGTAACACCGGCATCGCACTCGCCATGGTGTGCGCCGCCAGGGGCTATCCCTTCGTCGCCACGATGGTGGAGACCTTTTCCATTGAACGACGGAAGATCATGCGGGCCTTCGGCGCGAAGGTCATCCTCACGCCCGCTGCGGAGCGCGGCTCCGGCATGGTGCGCCGGGCCGAGGAACTCGCCCGCAAGCACGGCTGGTTCCTCGCGCGACAATTCGAGAATCCCGCCAACCCGGCGTATCACCGGCAAACCACCGGCCCGGAAATCCTCCAGGACTTCGCCGGCCGGCGCCTGGATTTCTGGGTGACCGGCTGGGGTACGGGGGGCACGCTGACCGGCGCCGGCGAGGTCATCAAGGCAGGGCGGCCGGAAGTCCGCGTGGTTGTCACCGAACCGGCAGGCGCTTCACTGCTCGGCGGGAAGGAGTGGAAGCCCCACAAGATCCAGGGCTGGACTCCCGACTTCCTCCCGGACGTTCTCAATCCCCAGGTCTACGATGAACTGGTCACGGTCACTGATGATGAAGGCAAGGAAAATGCGCTGCGTCTCGCCCGGGAGGAAGGCATTTTCGTCGGGCTGTCCGGGGGCGCCACGCTCGCCGCCGGCCTGAAGGTGGCGGCACAGGCACCCGCAGGCTCCTCCATCCTCGTGATGTTGCCGGACACCGGTGAGCGGTACCTGTCGAGCTTCCTCTTCCAGGAGGTGTCCGAGGGTTCCGACGATGAGTGGCTGGCAGCCATCGACGCCGGCGGCAAGGCAGGCTGAAGGCGCCCGATGCAGCAGACTTTCACCCGACTCGCCGCGGACCTCTGGTGCCTGCACTGGCCCGGTGGCCACTTGGCTCCAGCACCGGCGGCCGGCTTGCAACGTTCCGCCGTGGTCCTCACGACCTGCCTGCGGCAACTCGCCTTCGGGCTCGGGCCAAGCCCTGGCCAGACCCCGGGCCAGAGCCCGGGCTCTGGCGGCGAACTCACCACAGGTCCTGCGGCCTATCGCCTGCTGCTCGAGGTGGCTTGTGGCCTGCGCAGCGCCGTGCCGGGCGAAACCAATGTCTTCGGCCAGTTCCGGCGGGCCACCGACCAGGCAGCCGCGCTGCTCGAGCCGGCCGTCTGGCAGCGCCTTAAGCCGCTCGTCGAGGCCGTGCAGGCTGACACGCGCACCCTGCGGGCCGGCTATCTGCAGGGCGTTGCGGGTCAGTCCTATGGCAGCCTGGTGCGGGCACTGCTGACGCCCCAGCGGGATGCCCGCGTGCTGTTTATTGGCACGGGGGAACTCACCCGCTCGATGCTGCCCCTCTTCAGAACCTTCGATGTGGGTGTCTGGAACCATCGCCACGGGTTGCCCCTGGCTGATGTCTGCCGCTGGTTTTCGCCGGACGAAGCCGACGATGCCGCCGACTGGGCCACAGATATCGTGCTCACGACGCCGCGGGATCCGGACCACGACAGGGCCTGGTCCGCCCGCCTGGGTTCGCGGGCAATGCGCGGGCTAGTCCACCTGGGCCAGCGGCGCAGTGATGGCCCGCTTCTGCCCCGGGGATTGCCGCCACAGGTCACCGCGAGTTTCGATCTGGATGATGTGTTTGCGCTGGCCAGTGCGCGGGACCAGTACCGCGAGTCACAGCTGACCGCCGCTGCGCTGGCCTGCACCGCGCTGGTCGACCGCCGACTCGAAGACGGCCGCCCACTCCCCGTTCTCCCGGGCCTCGCTCGCCTGCGCGCCTGAAACCGGGCCAGCCCAAAACATGACCCGCCTTCGACTCGGCACCCGGGGGTCACCGCTGGCGATGGCGCAGAGCCGGCTGGTTGCGACAGCACTGCAGCGTCTGCACCCGGAAGTCGCTGTGGATCTGTTTCCCGTCAGCACCCGGGGTGATCGCAATCTGGACACGCCGCTGCAGGACGTGCAGGACCCGGATTTCTTCTCCGCAGAACTCGATGAGGCACTGCTGGCCGGCGCCGTGGATTTCTGTGTGCACTCGCTGAAGGACCTGCCCCAGGCCAGACCCCACGGCATCGTCACGGCCGCGCTGCCGCCCCGGGAAAACCCCCGGGACGTGATCGTGTGGCGTGGGGATGTGCCCGCGCGCCTGGCCGCCGGAGATCTCCTCCGGGTGGGTTCGTCATCGCCCCGGCGCCAGGGCAACGTGACGGATTTCCTGGCCTACGCGCTACCCGCCGCCCGGCGACCGCC
>JBBQJK010000338.1:0-3312 GCA_038325835.1 Gammaproteobacteria bacterium | reverse complement strand
GCCGTCGCCCGTATCGCTGCAGTTATTCGCACGGGCGACGAAGCGGGCTTCGTGCTGCTGATGGAGCAGGGTCGAAACTACCTGGCAAGCCGGCGCTAGTCACGACTCTACTTGCCGCTGCGCAGACTCCGGCGGAGCAGGAAGAGAAAGGCGGGCACCCCGACGGCTGCGGTAATGGCGCCCACCGGTAACTGCCGCGGGGCCACCAGCGTTCGGGCCAGCGTATCCGCCAGCACCAGCAGCGTACCCCCAGCCAAGGCGGAGCCAGGAATCACCAGCCGATGATCGCTGCCCCCGGCGAGCCGCACGAAATGGGGGACGATCAGGCCGACGAAGCCGACCACGCCGGCGGTCGTCACAGCCAGGGACGTCAGCAGGGCAGCCAGCGCGTAGATTGCGCTGCGCATGTGCCCCACCTCGACGCCCAGCAGGGCGGCCTGCCAGTCCCCGGTGCCGAGCACATTCAGCGTGCGGGCAATAAACAGGCCGCCAATAGTGCCGAGGGCAGCGACTACCAGGATCGCACCGGGACGATCGACGAAGGAAAAGTCGCCCATCAGCCAGAAGAGCAGGCCGCGCAGGCTCGTTTCCGGACTGAGCGCCAGCAACAGGCTCACGGCTGCACTCCAGCCTGAGGCAACGACGATGCCCGTGAGCAACAGACGACTGGCGGCCCCGCCCCCGTTGTACCCGCGGCCGTCCGACCAGGCACCGCCAGCGCGAGCCAGGGAAAACACGAGCATTGTGCTCAGTAGCGCCCCACCAAACGCAGCGATGTTCACCGTCAGGCCAGCGTAGCCGAGCAGCATTGCACCCAGCGCTGCCACGGCTGCCCCGCCCGAGGTGCCGAGCACGTAGGGGTCTGCAAGGGGGTTGCGCAGCAGGACCTGCATCAGGGCCCCTGCAAGGGCCAGGGCAGCGCCGGTGCCGAAGGCGGCCAGCGCGCGGGGCAGCCGGAGCTGCAGCAGAATCTGCACTTCCATCGGTACCGCGTTGCCGGTGAGAAGGCCGCGGAGCGTGCCCAACCCTGCCGGGCCACTACCGGTGGTCACCGCGAAGACAAGCGCGGCAAGGCTGAATGCCGTGAGTATGACCAGCAGTCGACGGGGAGCGAGGTGCATGATCTGATCTTGATGCAGCCAGCGGGCCTGGCTGGGCATCAGAGTGTAACGGGTGATGCCGGGCAGTGACACGGCCGCGGCCGATGTGGAAGAATTCCGCCGCAACCAGAGGTACAGCGTGGATCAGATTGATGCAGAAGGTTTCCGCGCGAACGTCGGCATCATCGTGTGTGATGCCCGGGGCCTGGTCCTCGTCGGTGGTCGGGTTGGACAGGACGCCTGGCAGTTTCCCCAGGGGGGCATCCAGTACAATGAGTCGCCAGAGCAGGCCATGTATCGGGAACTTCGTGAGGAAGTCGGCCTCCGCCCCAACGACGTTGCGGTCCTTGGCAGCACCCCGGACTGGCTCCGCTATCACCTTCCCGAAAAGTACCTGCGGCGCCGCAGGCGGCCGCTGTGTATCGGCCAGAAGCAGCGCTGGTTTCTGTTGCGTCTTTTGGCGGCGGATACCAGCCTCCGCCTGGACACGACGACCACCCCCGAGTTCGACCGGTGGCGCTGGGTTGACTACTGGCAGCCCCTGCGGGAAGTGATCTTCTTCAAGCGCGAGGTCTATCGTCAGGCTCTGCAGCAGCTTGGGCCTATAGTCTTTCCCGACGGGATGCCGCCACTACCAGAGCGCGACGCCAGCGGCGAATTCGGTGGTTAAGGTTCGCCGGCGGATTCCGCAGCCCGAGCAAGACGTTCTGGCCGCCGTCGATCTCGGCTCCAACAGCTTTCATATGGTGGTGGCCCGGTTTGCCCACGGTCAGCTGACTGTCATCGACCGGCTGCGAGAGATGGTTCGGCTTGCCTCTGGCCTCGACAAGCGCGACCGGTTGACCGATGCAAGCCAGGCCCGGGCACTGATCACTCTGCGGCAGTTCGGTGAGCGTCTCCGTGACATGCAGGCCGGTCGGGTGCGGGTGGTCGCCACGAACACCCTCCGGCGGGCCAAGTCCACGGGGCGCTTTCTCCAGCGCGCCGCCAAGGCTCTTGGTCACCCCGTGCAGATCATCTCGGGTATTGAAGAGGCCCGGCTGGTTTACCTGGGCGCAAGCCATACCCTGCCCCGCGTTGACGGGCCGCGGCTCGTGGTCGACATCGGTGGCGGCAGTACCGAGATCATCGCGGGCAGGAGTCTGGAGCCATCGGCGATGGAAAGCCTCGCCATGGGGTGTGTTTCCCTTAGCGAGGGCTGCTTCCCCGGTGGACAGCTCTCGTCAAGGAACTTCGCGAAGGCCCGGTTGCAGGTCCGTCTTGAGTTGGAGCCCGTCAGGTCCCAGTTCCGCAAGGTGGAGCCGGCCCAGGTGGCAGGGACCTCAGGCAGCATTCGTGCGGCCTACGCGGTTCTTACGGCGCTGAACCGGGCGCCCCAGGGGATTACGGTAGAGGGCCTTGAGTATCTGATCTCGGAGATGGTCTCAGCCGGGCGGGTCGCCGACTTGCGCCTTCCGGAGCTGTCTGATGAGCGGGCCGACGTCTTCGCCGGCGGGGTCTCAATACTCGTCGAGGTCATGAGAGCGCTGGCTCTGGACCGCATGACCATCGCTGACGGCGCCCTGCGGGAGGGCATCCTCTACGACATGATCGGGCGACTGACGGACGAAGACGCCCGGGTTCGGACCGTCCGGGCCATGGCGGCACGCTACCAGGTGGACCGGGCGCAGGCCGAGCGAGTGGAAGCCACGGCGTTGAACCTGTGCGCGCAGGCCCGGGAAAGCTGGGAACTGGCCGATGACCAGCAACTGTTGCTGGCCTGGGCGGCCCGCCTGCACGAGCTTGGACTGGATATTGCCCACGCCCACTATCATCGGCACGGCGCCTACGTTCTCGAAAATGCAGACATGCCCGGGTTTCCGCGCGAGGAGCAGCAGGTTCTTGCCCGTCTTGTGCTGACCCATCGGCGCAAGGTCGAGCGGGCTGCTTTCACTACACTGCCGGCGTTATGGCAACGGCCAGCCCTGCGTCTCGCGATACTGCTACGGCTTGCCGTGCTGGTGCACCGCAGCCGCACGGGAGGCGCGACTCCCGAGCTGAAACTGCGCGTACAGGGCCGCACACTGCGCTTGCAGGTGTCAGCTGCGTGGTTGCTGAGCAATCCACTGACTCTGGCGGATCTGGAGCGCGAGCGGGATTTTCTTCAGGAAGCAGACTACAAGTTGATTATTCAGCGCCGGGCGGCGTCGTAGGAGCGTCGTCAGGCGCGACC
>JBBQJK010000337.1:0-3324 GCA_038325835.1 Gammaproteobacteria bacterium | reverse complement strand
GGCGGCTGCGTGCTACCCGAAACAGGGCAAAGGGCAGCAGCCAATAGCGCTCCGCTTGCCAGTAAGCCGTGAACGCCTCCCGCTCGCCAGGGTTCGCACGGGCCCGAAAGCCCACCCACGCCTCGTGCAGCAGCGCCCTGCGCTCTTCCCAGGAACCGCCGGTCGTAGCTGCCCCGGACGGTAACCAGCCAAGGTCACGCAGGGCATCCGGATCAATCAACCGTGGATTGCCCGCGAATGCGGAGCTCAACTGGTACGGCGAGAGGGACGAGCCGACCGGGCCGACCGGCAACATCTGCCACAAACGGAAGCCTCCCTCCCGGAGCCAGTCCAGAAAGCGGGACGCCTCGCTGCCGATAACGCCGGCCTCCCAGGGTCCTGGCAATGAGGTGGGATGCAGAAGCACGCCAGCGCGTCGCTGGCCCGTCAGCAGGGAATTCGCCACTCGAGTCCTGATCCCGCTAGGGAGCCACGACGCGGACTGGCGGGCAGGCATCCTCACTGAGCATGTCCTGGGTCACGAGCACCACTCCCTGCTCCGACACATGGAAGCGCTGCCTGTCTGCGGCAGGATCCTCACCAATCACGGTACCGTCCGGAATAGTGCAGCCCTCATCGATGACGGCCCGGGATATCCGGCAGCCCCGCCCCACGGCCACGTGGGGTAAGATCACGGACCGGAAGATCTCCGTCCGCTCGTCCACAGTGACATTGAAGAACAACAGGGACTCGCGAACACTGGCTCCGGAAATGATGCAGCCCCCGGCCACCATCGAGTTGATGGCCATGCCCCGGCGTCCATTCTCGTCGAGAACGAACTTGGCACAGGGCATCTGCTCCTGATAGGTCCAGATCGGCCACTCGGAGTCGTACAGATTGAGCTCGGGACTGACGTAAATCAGCTCCATGTTGGCGCTGTAGAACGCATCGACCGTGCCGACATCGCGCCAGTACGCCTGGGCCTCGGTTTCGACGCTCTGGAAGGGATAAGCATAGACACCCCCCCCGGCGATGGCCTTCGGGATGATGTTCTTGCCGAAATCATGCGCCGTATCGGGATCGGCGGCATTCGCTGTCAGGGCCTCACGCAGATAGTCGCGCCCGAAAACGTAGATGCCCATCGAGGCCAGTGCGACGTCATTACGCCCGGGCATCGGCTCTGCATTCCGGGGCTTCTCGCTGAAGCGGGTGATCCGGTGTTCGGCATCCACAGTCGCAATGCCAAACTCGTGGGCTGTAGCGAGAGGTACCTGGACCATGCCCAGCGTGATGTCTGCCTGCCGCTCGACGTGGAAGGCAATCATCGGGCCATAGTCCATCTTGTAGACGTGGTCTCCTGCCAGGACCAGCACGAGCTCGGGGGCGTGGGCGTCGACAATATCCAGGTTCTGATAGACGGAGTCGGCTGTGCCCCGGTACCAGAACTCACCCAGCTTCTGCTGGGGAGGCACCAGCTCCACAAACTCACCCAGTTCGCCGCGCAAGTAACCCCAGCCGCGCTGCACGTGCTGGATCAGGGAGTGGGATTTGTACTGGGTAAGGACCAGAATCTGGCGGATCCCGGAATTGACACAATTCGAGAGGCTGAAATCAATAATCCGATACTTGCCACCGAAAGGCGTGGCTGGCTTGGCCCGGTGCAACGTGAGCTGGCGCAGCCGCTCGCCGCGCCCTCCCGCCATAACCAGGGCCATGGTGCTCTTCGTCAGCTGGCTGACGAACCGGCCCGAGCGGGCGGGTTTGGCGCTGCTGCCCGGATAGAAGATGCTCACCGCAGGGTCCGCGTCTGATCTGTCACACTGGGGACGAATGTAACACCATCGGTCATGAGGGATCCATGCCGCCTTTGCTGATGCCGGAACTCGATGCCCTGCTGGAAGCCCGCTATCACGACCCATTCCGCTGGCTGGGGCGGCACCCCTTGCCGGGTGGTCGGGTCCTCGTTCGGGCGCTCCTTCCCGATACGGCCAGTGTAGAAATCGTGGAGGCCGGAGCGGCGCTGTCCCGGGTCGGTCAGACTGATCTTTTCGAGTGGCAGGGTCCGGCCCTTTCTGTCCCGGTCCACTACCAGCTGCGGGCGTTAGGCGGGAATGGCCAGGTCAGCCAGGCCTTTGATCCTTACTGCTTCGAACCCCAACTTGATGAAGGTCAGATCAGCGCCTTCAACGGCGGCCACCACAACGCGGCCCACCAGTTTCTGGGAGCCCATGCCTGGGAGGCCGACAAGATCACAGGGATGCGCTTCGCCGTCTGGGCCCCCAACGCCGGACGGGTCAGTGTGGTCGGGGACTTCAATCGCTGGGACGGGCGCTGCCACCCGATGCGCGTCCGGGGGGGATCCGGCGTCTGGGAACTGTTCATACCAGGCCTGACTGAGGGGCTCTACAAATACGAGATTCGGAACCGCCACTCGGGAGAACTGCGCCTGAAGACCGACCCCTTCGCCCGGGAGTTCGAGCTCAGGCCTGCCACGGCCTCCCGGTTCCGCCCGGCCGGCCCATTCCAGTGGGAGGACCACGCGTGGCTTCAGGAGCGGCGTGTCCGGGACTGGTTACACGCGCCACTCTCGATCTACGAGGTGCACTTCGGGTCCTGGCGTCGCCACCCGGACGGCAGCTCCATCACCTACCGGGAAGCTGCCGATGCCCTCATCCCCTACGTCCAGGCTCTGGGCTTTACCCACGTCGAATTCCTGCCCCTCACGGAGTTTCCCCTGGACGAATCCTGGGGTTATCAGCCCGTGGGTTACTTCGCCCCTACCAGCCGCTACGGCAGCCCGGATGACCTGCGCTACCTCATCGATGCCTCTCATCGCGCCGGCCTGGGGGTCATTCTGGATTGGGTTCCCGGTCATTTCCCCCGGGACGGCCATGGCCTTGCCGACTTCGACGGCTCGCCGCTCTTCGAGTACGGGGACCCGCAAAAAGGCAGCCACCCGGACTGGGGCACTCTCATTTTCAATTTTGACCGGCAGGAAGTCCGCAGCTTTCTGCTGTCGAGCGCCCGTTTCTGGCTGGAGGAGTTTCATGTGGACGGCCTGCGGGTGGATGCGGTCGCCTCCATGCTCTACCTCGATTACAGCCGCGAGGCCGGCGAATGGATCCCCAACGTCCACGGCGGGCGCGAGAACCTGGAGGCGATCGACTTCCTGCGCGAGATGAACATCCGCGTTTTCGGTGACTTTGAGGGCGTCACGACAATCGCCGAGGAATCGACCGCGTGGCCGCAGGTCTCGCGCCCCGTCGATGGCGGCGGCCTCGGCTTCGGCTACAAATGGAACATGGGATGGATGCACGACAGCCTGGAATACATGCGCCAGGACCC
>JBBQJK010000336.1:0-3332 GCA_038325835.1 Gammaproteobacteria bacterium | reverse complement strand
GACGGTGCGACCCCTTGCTGCAGAGAGCCGAGCTGCAGGCAAACGCCGCAGTTCGCGTCGTCTGGATGAACGGTGCCGTGGGCAATCTCGGCAACAGGCAGCAGCAGCGCGAAATGGACAACCAGCGCAATGGTAAGGAGTCGGCCACGGCGTGGTGTCAGCATAAAATGACTATAGCACCGCAAGGAGAGTCCCCATGAGCACCGCCTATCGCTGGGTCGAGCCACCCTGGCCCCTGACTGAACTGCCCCGTGATCAGCTGGAAGACCGCATCCAGCAACTGCTGGGCGTCACCAACATGTGCGTGATGGCCACCGTGACGGCCAAGGGCCAGCCCATCGCCAGCCCCATCGAGTTCTATGCCGACGGGCTGGATCTCTACATGCTGCCCGACCCCGGCACGCCAAAACTCAAAGCACTGCAGCGCGATCCCCGCATCTCGGTGGCGGTACACGGCGCGTATCACGGCTGGCACAGCGCCCGGGGGGCGCAGATCTTTGGCACGGCCCACCTCCTCGAGCCCCACGCGCCCGGCTGGGACCGGGGGATGAAGATCTTCCGTTGGCACGAGTGGATGAGCGATCTCGCCATGGACACGAACAAGCCCTTTGAGCGGCAGGTGCTGAAGGTCGTTCCTGAGCGGATCCTCTACACCGAGACCTGGCTATGGAAGCTCGGCTTCGGTGCGAAGCAGAAGTGGCTGAAGGCTGGCTAGGTGGGCGTCGAGATGTCAATACATACGTATTGACGTTAATCCGCTACCCGCCTATGCTCGGCCCCATGAGCGCCAGCTCCATCAGCTCCGGCCCCAAGACCGCCCAGCTGCAAATTCGGGTCTCTGCCGGTGAGAAGGCCGCCATCCAGCGTGCGGCGAGGCGCGCCGGTATGGATATGTCGGCCTTTGTGCTGGCTCGACTGCTGCCCCCGTCCAGCGCCCGTTTTCAGGAGCTCACCTCAGCCTGTGGCGGGGAGGAGGCCGCTGACCGGTTTGCACCTGACCGCTTTGCACTGGCCGAACTGAACTCCTTCCTTGCCGGACTCGCCGGTGGCGAACTCCGGGACGCGGTCCAGTCGGCGCCGACAGCCCGCCTTGCCGAGATTCAGGCCAACTACATCGCGGCCATGGTGGAGTACGCTTGCGCGAGGCGTGGCCTTGACGTACCCGCGTGGACCGGCCAGATCGTGCCCCTGATCAGTCCGTTCTTTGGTTCCCGGCTGGAGAGCCTGCGACTCTACCTGTTGACGCACTCGCCCCCAACCTTCCGCCGCCGCAATATCTTCATCGATGCCAGCGTTGGCGCGCGAGTCTGAGATGCCGGCCCTTACCGATGCGGACTTGCGTCGGCTGTTCGGCTTGCTGAACGAGGAGTTGGGCAAGACCGGCACCGAAGGCGAACTGTTTCTGGTGGGTGGCGCCGTGATGTGCCTGGCCTACGCTGCGCGACCGTCTACTCAGGATGTGGATGGCCTGTTTCGGCCCGCAAGGCAGGTGCGCGAGGCCGCGGTGCGGGTAGCGCAGCGTGCCGGTGTGCAGCCCGACTGGCTGAACGATGGCGTGAAGGGATTCCTGAGTGAACATGGCGAGTGGAGCCCGTTCCTGGCGCTTGAGCACCTGCGTGTCATGGTGGCGCAGCCCGGGTACTTGCTGGCGATGAAGTGCCTGGCGATGCGGATCGGTGCGGAGTTCCACGACGAGGACGATGTTCGCTATCTGCTTCGTCACCTGGATATTGCGGCCTTTGAGGACGCCGTTACGACCATCACCCGCTTCTATCCGCTGGAGCGCTTCCCGCAGAAGACGCTGTATGCCCTGGGCGAACTGCTGCCAAAACGGGAATGAGTGATCCGGGTTCTGGCAGTCCCTTGTTGCGCCGGGCCATGGCGCTGCACCAGGCGGGGCGGGTACAGGAGGCCGATGCGCAATACACTGCCGTTCTTCGCGCCGAGCCGTTGCAGTCGCAGGCGCTGCGCCTGCAGGGCATTCTGGCGCGGGACCTTGGCGATCTCGACCGTTCCCTCAAGTTGCTGCGCAAGGCTACTGACGTTGCGCCGCTCGATCCGGAGCCCGCCGCCGAACTGGGCCTGAGCTATCTCGCCAGCGGCTATCTGCACCTGGCGGAGAGGGCATTCCGGAGGGCCCTCGCGCGCGATCCCGACTCCAGCAAGGCCCTCGCCAATCTTGGCGCGCTGCTCCAGCACCGGGGGCACATTCAGGAAGCCATCGAGTGTCACCGGCGCGTACTTGAGCTGGAGCCGGATGACCTGGAGGTTCGCTGCAACCTGGCCACCACGCTCGTCGAGGCTGGCAGGGGCGACGAGGCACTGACTGAGTGCGACGCCGGGCTGACCGGATCACCGGCTCGTCCTGAGCTGCTGGTCACCAAGGGCGCGGTGCTCGTGGCTCTCGGCCAGTATGCTGCTGCCGTGCCGCTGCTCCAGGCCGCGCTCGAGACCGGCCCCGACGATATGGCGCTGATCAATCTCGGTCTGGCCCATCAGCAGCTCGGCCAGTCACGCGAGGCGCTGGCCGCTCTGGAAACGGCCGTGCGCGTCAACCCGGAAAACGCGCGGGCTACTGCCGATCTCACCATGCTGCTGTCGGCTGCCGGCCGCAGTGATGCAGCGCTCCGCGTGAGTGCCGAATTTTTGCAGCGCCATCCGGGAGAGCGGCTCGTGCTGGCTGCCCGTGCGGTTGCGCTGCGGGATGCGGGTCAGGCCGACGCCGCTCGTGAACTCGTCGATCTGGAGCGACTGGTGAAGATTCGGGAGTTGCCGGTTCCCCGCGGCTATCGCGACCACGCAGACTTCAACGCACGGCTCGCGCACCTGTTGCGCGCCGAGCCCTCGCTGCTCCCGAGTCCACTGAGCAAAGCCACCCGGGGCGGCGCGCAGACCGGCGAGCTCGATCCGGACTCGTCGCCGGTGCTCGGCGCGTTCCGGGACGCGCTGAACGGGGAGCTGCGGCACGTGATCGCGGAGTTGCGGCGGGAGGGCTTTGAGCGGCATCCCGTGATGGCTTGGGCCACCGACCGGTGGACGTTGCGAATCTGGGGGACCGTACTCGCGCCGGGCGGCCACCAGTTACCCCACCTGCACCCATTGGCCTGGCTCAGCGGCGTCTATTACGTGGCAGTGCCCCCGGGGCTCGGGGACGATGGGGCTCTGGAGTTTGGTGAGCCGCCGACCCGGTTCGCCCTGAAGATCGAGCCGGAGCGGCGTCGCGTGAGTGCCAGGCCCGGCCAGCTCGTGTTATTTCCCTCCTGGTTCTGGCATCGCACCTTGCCCTTTGCTCAGGCAGGGGAGCGGATCAGCATCGCGTTCGACGTGATGCC
>JBBQJK010000335.1:0-3334 GCA_038325835.1 Gammaproteobacteria bacterium | reverse complement strand
GGTGCCGTGGGTCCAGATGTCGGCGGCGAGCAGCACTTCGCCGTCGTCATCCTCCGCCACCCGGGCAATCAGCCGGGATCCCACGTCGCCTTCGCGACCGGTGGAGCGCAGGTTGCCGTAACCGTCGGGCCGCGGGGTCACGGTGGTGGTCATGGGCACCGAGTTGATGTCGTCCCCGCTCTCGGGCGACACGTTGAAGGTCGTGCCATCCGGCGCCAGGTTGAAGCGGCCAAACTCCGTGTTTTCCGGGTCACCGGTGCTGGTGGGGCCGCTCACGATCGTGGCAAAGCCGCAGGGGGTCCCAGGGGCGCAGCCTTCAATGGGCAGGACGGGTTCGAGTTTCGGGACGCACTGGGCCGCCAGTTCGGAGATCACGTCGCAGTCGACGGGGCTCTCGGGCAGGTTGAGGGCGACCAGCGGCGCGGCGGCAGCCGGCGCCAGGGCGGCCCAGGGTCCCCAGCACAGCACCGAGTCTCCGGCGTTTGGACCGGAGCAGGGGTCCGTGCTGGCCAGTGCGGCCGTCGCGGCCGGCGCCGGGTCTGCGGCGATGGGTGGTGCGGCGGCCAGCTGGTCCTTGCAGGCAGCGATGTCGCGCTTCGGCGCCGCCTTCGGATCACCCGCCCAACGCTCGAGCAGTGCCGCACAATCGCTGTTCGACCGCGCCACGGTTGCGGCGTCGGCCCGTGTGGGCAGTGTCAGCCCGGACAGTGCAATCAAGGGCAGTGCAAGCCAGGCAACGGCGGCCAAAGTCAGTAACTTCTGCATCGTTCTTCCCCGTCTTGCCGGTACCGCGTCTCTTGGGCACTGCGTGCCCTGGCGCGATTGGCCGGTGATTCTATTTCTACGCAGTAACTCTTCTACACCATGCAGCGCCGGGCTTCACCGTGCGCTGCAGGATTCCGTGACGCACGTCTCAAAAATTCCGCGAGAGGCCCAGGCTGACCTGATGGCGGTCATACTCGTAAAGCGGAACGTTGGACTGGCTATCCGTATAGCCCCAGCTGCCGATCAGGGCCCACTTTTCCAGCCAGCCCTCCCGGAAGTCCTGCTGGAAGCCGATGACGGCCCGCAGTTCCTGATCGTCGCGCTGGGTGTCAAAGCCCGGTTCCTCGCCGTCGAAGTGATACCAGCGATAACCGACCCGCGCGAAAATCGAGGCATTCGTCCAGGCCGCGCTGTTGAACCCGGCGAAGACTTCCGGGCCCTGGTAGCTGAAGGGCTCTTCATCGGCGTCGAAATTGGCATAGGTCGCGCCCACCTGGACGAGCAGGCTGCGCTGCCGGAAGTAACGACCGACCGACAGATTTCCCGCCTCGTACCAGCCATCCCGGCCGCTGTCTTCCGCGTTCTGGTAGTCGCGCCGGGTGACGATGCCATCCAGAGCCACGTCCCAGTCTTCACCCACCTGCCAGACGGCCCCGGGGTTCAGGCTGCCGAACAGCGCGAGGCTCTCACCGCCCAGAAAGATCTGATCCGCTTGCAGGGCCACATAGGCCCGCCAGCGCCCGGGGACGATCCAGGCCGGGCCCGTGCGGGCCGTCAGCACGCCCAGGTTAAAGTCGCTGTCGTCGAAATAGGCCCGGTAGTAGGCGTTGGCTTCGCTCTGCCAGACCAAGTTGCCGGTGTGCTCGCCGGCTTCGAAAGGCCGATTGGGGTTGAAGGTGTGGGCCATCCCCGTGTTGACGACGGCGGCCCAGCCGCTCTGCTCCCTGGAATCCGCCGACACTGCAAAGGGCAGTCCGCCGATATCAATGATGTCCTGGGCCAGCCCGTAGTTGATGTTGGAGTCGTACATCACGCCACCATAGAAGGACGGTGACCACTGGTGCCGGGCCGCGTAACGGCGCTCATCCGCAGCGATCTGCGCCAGGAAAGCCAGCACCGTGGCGCGCACGGTGGGCGGCGTGTTGGGGTCGTCCAGCACCTGCTGGGCATCGCTACGGGCGGCCGCATAGTCCCGGGACAGGTAGTTGACGCGGGCCAGTTCCAGCCGGGCCCGGCTGAGGGAGGGATTGGCGGCGAGCAGGGTCGTGAGCTGCTTGCGGGCGGTGCGCAAGCGATCGGCCTCGATGGCCTGCAGGGCAGCGTCGAAGTCAGCCTGGATCGCGCCTTCACTCGCGGCGTTCTCTGCCTGAGCCAGAGCCTGGGCCAGGGTCAGACCGGGAAGCGCCAGACCGGGAAGTGCCATCAGGAGCAGAAGGCAGGGGCGCGAGACGCGCCAGTCGACACCATTCATAAGCTTGCTTTCCATAAGCCTTTTTGTTGTAGTTTCGTGGCCTTGCAGAACACTACAACACTCTTCATCAACTCTCCATTAACCCGGTCCTTTTCCCGCTGGACCGGGGCCCGGCTGTTGGCGTCGGCACTCTTATGTTGTCTGGCCAGCGCCGCCGGGGCGTTTCCCAGCGAGCTGTTTGGCTACCGGCAGATGCCCCAGGAGCGCATCGCGGATTTTCCCCAGTGGCTGCAGGTGCTTGAACGGCAGCTCCGGGACGACCTGCAGGAGGGCGACTGCGGTGCAAAAGCCTTCAATCGGTGCCACCTCACCGAGTGGCTGGCCTTTCTGGCGACGACGAGGGGATTGCCGGAGCGGGAGCAGCTGCAGGCCGTAAACCGTTTTGCCAACACGCGGGATTACGTGCTCGATCTCGACAACTATGGCGTCGAAGACTACTGGGCAATCCCGCGGGAGTTCTTCCGCAACGGTGGCGACTGCGAGGACTACGTCATTACCAAACTGTTTTCCCTGCGCTGGCTCGGGTACCCGGAGGACGATTTGCGCCTGGTGGTTGTGCAGGACACCAACCTGCGGGTGCCCCACGCCGTGCTGGCGGTCTCCCGGGGCGGGAAGACGCTCATTCTCGACAACCAGGTCCAGGCGGTACTGCCAGACCAGGACGTGGTGCACTACGTCCCGGTGTTTTCCCTCAACGCCTCCCGCTGGTGGATCTACCTCCCGCCCGCATGACCACCGTCCCGCGATGAACGCTGCGCCGGGCAAAACCAGGGCTCTGTCGCCTGTGGCCATTGCGGTGGCCGCGCTGGTGCTGCTGATTGGTCTCGGCGCCCTCCTGATCAATGTCTATATAGAGGGCGAGCGTCAGCGGGATCTGCTCCAGTGGGAGTCCCGCCTGGGACTGGTCGCGGACGCCAAGGCAGACTCGGTGGCCCGGCTGCTGTCTGCGGATCGGATTGCCCTTCAGGAGCTGGCAGACAACGCCTCGCTGCAGCTCTATCTCTGGCAGGTCGCGAGGGCGCGCCAGTCGCCCGAGCCGGGCACCGAACCCGCCCAGCAGGCCTATCTGCGGAACCTGATTCTGGCGGCGGCGGAGCG
>JBBQJK010000334.1:0-3341 GCA_038325835.1 Gammaproteobacteria bacterium | reverse complement strand
GCGGTCCGGCAAGCGGGTGTCATCCGCCTCGTCATCCAGCCGAACTATGTAGACCTCGGGCCCCCGGACACCCTGGCCCAGGTGGCCAACGTCGCCTTCGACGCAGCGACCTTCGAGATCTGGGGCGCGCTCCTGAATGGCGCGCGCCTGGCCATCCTGCCCCGGGACACCATCCTCTCGCCACCCGCGTTCGTTGCAGCCCTGCGGGCAAACCGGGTTAGCTGCCTGTTTCTCACCACGGCCCTCTTCAACCGGGTGAGCAGCGCGATCCCCGACGCCTTCAGCTCGCTACGTTGCGTGCTCTTTGGCGGGGAGGCCTGCGACCCCGACCGGGTGCGGGCGGTGATGCGGGCGGGCCCGCCCACGCGTCTCGTCCACGTTTACGGGCCCACTGAGGCCACTACGTTCGCCACTTTTCACGTGGTCCGCGCTCACGAGGAGCGCGCGACAATCCCGATCGGACGCCCGATCAGCGGGACGCAGGTCCTGCTGCTGGATAGCCATGGCGAACTCGTGCCGCCCGGCGTCGTCGGCGAAATCTACCTCGGTGGCCCGGGTGTGGCTGCGGGCTACCTCAATCGGCCAGCCGAGACGCAGGCGCGGTTCGTGCCGTCAACCGTCGACCCGGCGGGCAGCGCGCTGCTCTACCGTTCCGGGGATCTGGCGCGCTGGCTCCCGGACGGTGCCCTGGAGTTCCTGGGCCGCAACGACGATCAGGTCAAGATCCGCGGCTTCCGCATCGAACCCGCAGAAATCAGTGCCGTGCTGGCCACCCATCCGCAGGTCCGCGCGAGCCACGTGCTGGCACGGCAGCAGGCCAGCGGCGAACTCGGCCTGACGGCCTACGTGGTGCTCGACTCCAGCGCTGAACCGGCTGCCCCCGCGGCGCTGCGCGCCTTTCTCAGCGCGCGACTCCCCGGTCATATGGTCCCCCTGGCCTTCGTCCCCCTCACGGCGCTGCCCCTCACCGCCAATGGCAAAGTTGATACCCGGGCTTTACCCGAGCCTCCGGCAAGCCAAGCCCGCGATCCGGGCAGCTGGGCCCCGCCCCGCGACGCCCTGGAGCGGACGCTGTGCCAGGTTTGGGCCCAGGTACTCAAGGTCGAGCGGGTGGGCCTGGATGACAACTTTTTTGAGATGGGTGGCCACTCGCTTCTGGCCGCGAAGCTGTTTGCCCGACTGGACGAGGTCACTGGCCAGTCGCTGACTCTCGGTGTCCTGTTCAGTGCGCCGACGGTGCGCCAGTTGGCCGACTGCTATCGGGATGCCTCCGCGCTGGTCGATGAACCGGGGCGGGCGCTCGTGGCCCTGCGACGGGAAGGCACACGGCCAACCCTGTATTTTCTGCCCGGGATCTTTGGCAACGTCGTGGGCTACGCGGATTTCGTGCGGGCACTCGGCGCTGACCAGCCCATCTATGGCTTGCAGTCGATTGGCCTGGATGGACGCGCCGCGCCCTTCGCTTCGATCGAGGCCATGGCCGGCCATTACCTGATGGAGATTCGCGCTCAACAGGCCCAGGGTCCCTACGCTCTGGTCGGCGCGTGTTTTGGTGCCACCGTGGCCTATGAAATGGCCCGTCAGCTGCTGGTAGCCGGCGAGGTGGTCGCGTTCCTGGGGCTGATCGCGCCGACCGTTCGGGGGGGCAGTGAAGCCGGCGAGCCCCTGGTGCGGGCACCACGAGCCGTCAGGCGTGCAGTGGCTCTGGCGAACCTGGTGCAAGAACGCCTGAACGTGTATCGGCGGGACATGCAGGGTCAGAGCCTTGGGGAACGCCTCCGCTACCTGGTGCGCAAGGTGCAGTCACTCAGCACCACGGCCACGCAACCCCACGGGCTCAAGGGCGCGGGACGGGAACTTAATCAGCTCGAGGTCTATCGGGCGAACCTGCAGGCCCTGGACAGCTATGTTCGACCGCTGCTAACGGGCCCGCTGGTGGCCTTCGAGATCCTGGAGACCCAACCATCAGGTCCGGAGGTCGCAGAGGTGGCAAACAGGTCAGGGATCGACTGGCAGGACTACTGGCAGGGCCCGCTCCCCATCCATGTCATGGCGGGGAAAGATTCAGGGGACATGCTGGCTGGCGCCCATGCGGCCGGGGTCGCCAGGGTGCTGAACGAACGTCTGCGTATCGCCTTCGAGCAGTCGGTCAACGCAGCTTCGGCAGCACCTGCTCGGCGAACAGACGCGTCTGCCTGATCATCGCCTCCTGGCGTGCACCGTGGGGCGTGGGCACCGGGGAACCACCCAGCAGGTTGACGTGGTCGAGCCCCAGCGCAATCAGTGGCTGCAGGCGGTCGAGGCACTTGGCCGGCGGCCCGCAGATCGAAAACCAGTCGACAAATTCATCGTCCACCATCTGCAGGTGCGAACCCTCGTTCTGCGCGTGCCGGGCCATGTCGTAACCCGACTTCATCTGGACGGCCAGCGCCTTGAGTTGCGGCGGCAGGTGTTCCACAGGCGAATCCTTCATGCCGGCGAAGTGCGCCACCATGCCGGAAATCATGCGGCCCAGGTCAATCGCCCGCTGCTCATCGGGATCGCAAACGAGGTTGATGTAGGCGCCGACCCTCAGTGTGGAGCGCTTCCGGCCGGTTTCCTTCAGACGGGCATTCAGCGTATTCAGGGCCCACTCAATGCGCTCTGGTGCGCTGCCCACCGCAAAGGTGATCCGGTCGGCAACGTCGGCTGCCATGCGAATCGTCGCCGGGCCGGTACACGCGATATCCATGGGTACTGTGGGCAGTTCGCCGGGCTCGAGCCAGCGCATCTTCGAAGGGGTCTCGCCCCGCATGACCGTCTCGCCGCGGAGATATCCCCGTACCTGCTCGACGTAAGTACGCAGCTCTGCTGTCTTGGCATTGCGCTGGCCAATATGGGCCGCCGATGAATCACCGCGGCCAATGCCGCAACGGGCCCGCCCACCCGACTCCTTTTGCAGGGTCGCCAGCGCACCGGCTGTCACCGAAGCGTCCCGGGTGACCGGATTGGTCACCCCGGTGCCGAGAAAGAGCCGGGTGGTGCGCACTGCCGCCAGACTAAGCTGCCCGTAGGGCTCTGGACTCAGACACTGGGTGTCAGGACACAATAGCGCATCAAAACCGAGCGCCTCAATCTCCACTGCCAACCGCGCGGTATAGCCTGCCGACGGCTCCATCACGATGCCAAACTCAGTCCTGCTCATCTGCGTCCCGGTTCCTTCGCGGTCTGTCGCGCTGCCTAGTGCGCCCCGAGTCCCAGCATGCTGGATGACCGGGCTTCGCTGGGATCGAATCGCACCGGCCGGCCACTGCGCAGCCACACTATAAGTGCGAAGACAAACGCGACCAGGTTGGCGATGC
>JBBQJK010000333.1:0-3350 GCA_038325835.1 Gammaproteobacteria bacterium | reverse complement strand
TCAGCGGCGGGTCCCGAGACCGGTCTGGGTCGGCTGCGGGCCTTTCTGGCCAATGTTCAGGTGCTGGAAGCCAGGTTCCGGCAGCAGGTCATCGACTCGCGTCAGCAGGTGCTTGAAGACGCGTCCGGCTCCGTCGTCATGCAGCGGCCTGGCCGGTTCCGCTGGAACTACGAAAAGCCTTTCGAACGGGTAATCGTCGCGGATGGGGAGCGGGTGTGGCTTTACGAGGCCGATCTGGAACAGGTCACGATTCGCCGCCTAACAGCAGGGATTGGTGATACTCCCGCTGCGATTCTGACAGGCAAGGAATCAGTCCTTGAGCGCTTCACGGTCGACAAGTCCTGGACGGAAGAGGGCCTGGCGCTGGTGCGTTTGGTGCCCCGGTCGGCCGACGCGGACTTTGCGGGCGTGACGCTGGGCTTCGACGGCGCCGAATTGCGCCGGCTCCTGCTCGACGACCGCCTGGGTCAGCAGACACGAATTGACCTCACTGAGGTCCGGATCAATCCGCGAGTGTCGCCGGAGGTGTTCCGCTTCCAGACACCGCCCGGCGCTGACGTGATCGACGACAGCGAGCTCTGAGTTCGGCATGCAACCGTTGCGGTATGCCCGGGCGTGGCTGGTTGCGGGAGCAATACTTCTGGTTTTCGGCCTTCTATCAGCACTGTCCCCGGTGCAGTCCCTGATGCCCGTAAGCATGAATGACAAGGTCGTTCATGCCCTGGGTTTCCTCTTCTTCATGCTCTGGTTTGGCGGCGTCTTTCAGGTTCGGTTTGCACCGGCCCTGGTTGTGGGCCTGGCGTCCTACGGCATCCTGATTGAAGTTCTGCAGAGCTTCACCCCAACGCGACAGGCGGAATTCCCGGACCTCGTAGCGGACCTCGCAGGAATCCTGCTCGGCTGGGCGCTGAGTGCTGCCGGCTTCTCCCGCTGGTGTGCAACACTGGAGTCATGGCTCGTCCCCCAAAAGCCCTGAGTGCGCGGCCACCGGGCCCGGAAGGTGCGCAACCCGCCTGGCGCCCGCTGGCGGACCGGATGCGCCCAACGACTCTCAGTGAGGTTGCAGGCCAGCGCCATCTGCTGGCGTCCGGCCAACCGCTCACCAGGCTGCTGAAGGGTGAGCTGCATTCGGCCATCCTCTGGGGGCCGCCGGGATCCGGGAAGACGACGCTGGCGCGACTCCTTGCGGCCACGGTTGGTGCTCACTTCGTGGCGCTATCGGCAGTCCTGGCGGGGGTCAAGGAAGTGCGGGAAGCAGTGGCCTGTGCGCAGGCCAATCCGGAACAGCCGACCGTACTCTTTCTCGACGAGGTCCACCGCTTCAACAAGGCCCAGCAGGACGCGTTCCTGCCCTACGTTGAGGATGGCACGTTGATCTTTGTTGGGGCGACCACGGAGAATCCGGCCTTCGCGCTGAACAACGCGCTGCTTTCCAGGGCGCGCGTGTACGTCCTGAAGTCCCTCGCTGATCCCGATCTCGTGGCTATTCTGACAGCAGCCCTGGCAGATCCTGTGCGGGGCCTCGGTGCCCGGCCGATCTCGGCCGGCGATGCGGAATTGCTGGACCTTGCCAGGGGCGCGGATGGCGATGCACGGCGGGCCCTGAACCTGCTCGAAGTCGCAGCGGGAATCGTTGGCGACGACGGTGCTCTGACACCCGCCATCGTGGCCATTGTTCTTACGGGGAGTTATCGCCGCTTCGACCGGCAGGGCGATGTGTTTTACGAGCAGATCTCCGCGCTGCACAAGTCCGTGCGCGGCTCCGATCCCGACGCTGCCCTTTACTGGCTGGCGCGGATGCTGGATGGCGGCTGCGACCCGGCCTACGTGGCCCGGCGGATCGTCCGCATGGCCTCGGAGGACATTGGCAATGCTGATCCCCGCGCACTGACCCTCGCTCTCGAAGCCTGGCAGGCGTGGGAGCGCCTGGGCACCCCGGAGGGGGAGTTGGCGCTGGCCCAGGCCGTGGTGTTCATGGCGTGTGCAGCCAAGAGCAATGCGACCTACACGGCCTGGCAGGCGGCCCAGGCCGACGTGCAGGCCCATGGCACCCTGGCGGTTCCGCCGCCCCTGCGACCGACCTCCACGGGCCTGGCCCGCAGCCTCGGGCATGGAGCGGGCTATCGCTACGCTCACGACGAGCCCGACGCCTTTGCGGCGGGCGCCAGCTACTTTCCCGATGAACTGGGTCAGCGGACGTATTACGCGCCGGTACCCCGGGGCCTCGAACAGCGTATTGCCGACAAGCTGGCAGATTTCCGGGCCCGCAATCAGTCTGCCCGACAGACGAAGCCGCCGGTGTAAACTGCCGCGCCATCGGCTCCCCCGCAATTCCGGAACCAGACCATGCTCGATCCCCGACTGCTTCGCGCTGATCTCGACGGCGTGCGGGCCAATCTCGCGCGACGGGGCTTCGTCCTTGATACCGCAGGCTTCCAGGTTCTGGAAGACCGTCGCAAAGGTGTCCAGGTGCGGGTCGAGGAGCTGCGCGGCGAGCGCAATACCCGCTCCCGGGAAATCGGCACGCTCAAGGCTGCCGGCCAGGACACTGCGCCCCTGATGGCTGCCGTCAGGCAGAGCGGTGAGGAGCAGACCGATCTGGAGACGCAGATGGCCACCCTGCAGAACGTCCTGCAGGACATCCAGCTGGGTCTGCCCAACCTGCTCCAGGACGATGTACCGGACGGCCGCGATGAAGCTGCGAATGTCGAAGTACGCCGCTGGGGAGCGCCGCGCCAGTTCGGCTTCACGCCCCGGGACCACGTGGACCTGGGCACTGGGAGCGGGCTGTTGGACATCGATGCCGCCGGCAAGATCGCGGGTGCCCGCTTTTCGGTCCTCCGGGGACCCCTGGCCCGGCTCCACCGCGCCCTGATCCAGTTCATGCTCGACCTGCACGTGGGCGAGCACGGCTATACCGAAGTCTATGTTCCGTATCTGGTGAACAGAGACAGCCTGCGGGGTACGGGGCAGTTGCCCAAGTTTGCAGCGGACCTGTTCGGGGTGGGCGGTGAGTCTGATCTGCTTCTGATTCCAACGGCTGAGGTCCCGGTAACCAACCTGGTCCGGGACTGCATTCTTGAGGCCACCGCACTGCCGACCCGCTACGTCGCCCACACGCCCTGTTTCCGCGCAGAGGCGGGCTCCTACGGCAAGGACACCCGGGGCATGCTGCGTCAGCATCAGTTCGAGAAGGTGGAACTCGTCCATATCGTTCGTCCGGAAGACTCCGTGGCCGCCCTGGAAGCGCTGACGCTCCATGCCGAAGTTGTTCTGCAGAAGCTGGGCTTGCCCTACCGCGTCATGGCCCTCTGCGCCGGTGACGTTGGCTTTTCTGCAGCGAAGACCTA
>JBBQJK010000332.1:0-3356 GCA_038325835.1 Gammaproteobacteria bacterium | reverse complement strand
GCCCACAAGGGCTCGGAGGAGGGCGTGATGGTGGCGGATCTCATTGCCGGCCGTTACGGTCACGTGAACTATGCCGTCATCCCCAGCGTGATCTACACCACCCCGGAGATTGCCTGGGTTGGCCAGACCGAAGAGCAACTCAAGGAGGCCCGCATTGACTACAAGGTGGGCACCTTCAACTTTGCGGCCAGCGGCCGGGCCCGGGCCATGGAGCAGGCGGCGGGTCTGGTCAAGGTTCTGGCCAGCACGGCTGACGACCGGATCCTCGGCGTGCACATCGTTGGGCCCATGGCGGGGGAACTGATCGGCGAGGCCGTGGTGGCCATGGAATTCCAGGCCACCGCTGAAGACCTCCAGCGCACCATTCATGCGCACCCGTCTCTGACGGAAGCACTTCACGAAGCGGCTTTGTCCGTCGACCGTCGGTCCCTGCACGCCATCAATCGCTGATTCCAATTCGGTTATCATGCTCGCGTTGTTGCGAGGAATGAGCTATGCGGAATCAGTCGGGCCCGGGCCTTCTGGTCCTGATGCTGGCCTGCCTGCCGGTCGTGGCGGGCGCCCACGAAATCGACCTCAGCGTTAACGCGGACGCGTTTCGCGCGGCTTACGCCACGTCCCTTGGCACGAGTGCGCGGTTCGAGGGCGGTCTGCTGCACAATAGCGACGCTGGCGATGTTTTCAGTGCCGGCGTTCTGGCTGTTGGTGACCCGCTGGTTGGCCAACTGAAGCTGACCGCAGGCATCGGCGGACGGCTGGCCTACCTGGATGGCGATGGCAGTCAGCGGGACGGCTATGCCCTTGGTCTGGGTGGCAGCGTCCGCTGGGTTCTGCCGCGCTACGACCGGGTCGCGCTGTCCGCTGAAGGCTACTGGGCGCCCGAGGTTCTCTGCGGTGGCGACGCGGACGAATACCTGGACGGGACGGTGCGGGCGGGCTTCAGCATTACTCGCCAGGCGGATGTCTATGTGGGTGCCCGCTACGTGCGTGCGGACTATAACGACCGTCCCGCAACCCACTTTGACACCGGGCTGAACATCGGTTTCAACCTGCGCTTCTGATGCAGCCTGCTTTTACAGGTTAGGGTGTGTTGAGCGGCCCCATCCGGATACTCGGCATCGACCCCGGCTCCCGGATTACGGGCTTCGGGGTCATCGATTCTGATGGACGCCGATCCGTGCACGTCGCCAGCGGGTGCATTCGTACTCTTGATGGCGCGCTGCCCGCCCGTCTCCAGATCATCTACGCCGGTGTGCAGGAGCTTATGACCCGGTACCGGCCTGCGGCGGTGGCAGTCGAGCAGGTGTTCCTGGCACGCAATGCGGATTCAGCACTCAAGCTGGGCCAGGCGCGCTCGGCAGCCATCTGCGGCACGTTTGCCCTGGGTGCCGAAGTGTTTGAGTACGCGGCGCGGGCTGTCAAGCAGGCCATAGTGGGGCTCGGCCAGGCGGACAAGGCCCAGGTCAGCCATATGGTGGCGGTGCTGCTGAATCATCGCGCTCCGCTCCAGGTGGATGCAGCCGACGCTCTGGCGGTCGCTTTGTGTCATGCCCACACACGGCCGTTGCTCGCCAGGCTAGCCCGACTGTCTCCGGCGCTGGCGCCGGCCCGGACCGGAGCCGCGGTTCCGCACCGCAGACGCGAGTCCGGCCGGGGGTTGCGCCGGTGATCGGCTTCCTGCGTGGCGTACTGGACCACAAGGAGCCGCCATTCCTGGTCGTCGAAGTGGGCGGGATCGGCTACGAGGTCATGGCGCCGCTCTCCACCTGTTTTCGCCTGCCGGAGGTGGGGCAGGCAGTCCTTCTGCGCACTCACTTGCTGGTTCGCGAAGATCAGCACACCCTCTTCGGCTTCTCGACGGAAACGGAGCGCCGGTTGTTTCGCGACCTGCTGAGGGTCAGCGGGGTCGGCGCAAAGACAGCTTTAGGCGTGCTTTCGGGCATGACGGTCGATGCCTTCGTCCGCGCGGTGGAGGCTGACGATGTGGCGTCCCTCGTCCGGCTCCCGGGCATCGGGCGCAAGACGGCCGAACGTCTGATCATCGAAATGCGCGACCGGGTCCCGGGCTTGGCGGGTGTCAGCGATGGACGTCCTGCCGCGCCTGCAGAACCGCGGGCAGAGGCCCTGGATGCACTGGTAGCGCTGGGCTACAAGCCACCCGAAGCCCGGCGGATGCTGGACAGGGTGCCTGAGTCCGCGACCTCGGTTGAAGAACTACTGCGGGCCGTGCTGCGGTCCGCTGCCGGTGCAAAGAACTGAGCATGGCCACGGGTGACCGACTGATCACGACGGGGGCGCTGGGCGACGACGAGGCGGACCGCTCGATTCGGCCCCAGCGCCTCGCTGACTACGTGGGCCAGGCGGCCGTAAAGCGCCAGCTCCAGGTCTTTGTGACGGCAGCCCGCCAGCGCGGCGAGGCTCTGGACCACACGCTGATCTTTGGCCCTCCCGGGCTGGGCAAGACGACGCTGGCTAACATCCTTGCCAACGAGCTGGGCGTCAATTTGCGCCACACGTCGGGCCCCGTACTGGAGCGACCGGGCGATCTGGCGGCCATGCTGACCAACCTGGAACCGCGGGACGTGCTTTTCGTCGATGAGATTCACCGACTCAGTCCCGTGGTTGAGGAGGTGCTTTATCCGGCCATGGAAGACTTTCAGCTGGATATCATGATTGGCGAGGGTCCTGCGGCGCGCTCCATCAAGCTGGATCTGCCACCATTCACGCTGGTGGGCGCGACTACCAGGGCCGGCCTGCTGACGTCTCCGCTGCGTGACCGCTTCGGTATCGTCCAGCGCCTGGAATTCTATGGGCGCGAGGAGTTGCACCAGATTCTCCTGCGCTCGGCCCGGATTCTCGGCGTGGCTCTGGATGATGGTGGCGCCTGGCAGCTGGCAGACCGGTCCCGGGGCACCCCGCGTATCGCCAATCGGCTGCTGCGCCGGGTGCGGGATTTTGCCCAGGTGGAGGGCAATGGCAGCATCGACGAAGCCACAGCCTGCTCAGCGATGAACCTGCTGGACGTGGACCCGAATGGATTCGACCTGCTGGACCGCCGCCTGCTCACGCTGATTATCGAGCGCTTCGATGGCGGACCCGTGGGTGTGGAGTCCCTGGCGGCCGCCTTGGGCGAGGAGCGGGGCACCATCGAGGACGTACTGGAACCCTTTCTGATCCAGCAGGGCTTCATGAGCCGCACCGCTCGCGGCCGCATTGCCACCCGGCGGGCTTACCAGCACTTTGGTTTGCAGCCACCCCGCGGCCTGGCGGATGCCGGGAGTAACCTGTTCGACACTGAGGAAACCTGAGATGACGGCGAATCCCTCAATTCTCGACCTGATCCTGTCCGCCAGCAT
>JBBQJK010000331.1:0-3356 GCA_038325835.1 Gammaproteobacteria bacterium | reverse complement strand
AGATGTTCCGCGCCCGTGGCGACGCCCTTGCCGGCATCCTTCATCTGCCGGCCCAGCCAGCCAGGCACGGGGTGCTGGTCATCGTCGGCGGACCCCAGTACCGGGTCGGCAGTCATCGTCAGTTCGTCCTGCTGGCGCGGGCCCTGGCCGCGGCGGGTTTCCCCGTCCTGCGCTTTGACTACCGGGGCATGGGCGACAGCGACGGTAGCCCGCGCAGTTTTGAGCAGATCAATGACGACATCCGCGCCGCGGTCGACGCCTTGCAGGCGGCGGTGCCGGGTCTGGAGGACGTGGCGCTGTGGGGCCTCTGCGACGGGGCGGCGGCAGGCCTGCTCTACGCGGCCCTCGATAAGCGGGTGAGCCGCCTCATACTGCTGAATCCCTGGGTGCGCACCGAGGCGACGCTGGCCAGAGCCTACGTCTCCGAGTACTACGCAAAGCGGATTCTGGACCCGGAATTCTGGCGCAAGCTCGGGAGTGGCCAGGTCCGGATCGGCGCTGCCCTGCTCTCGTTCCTCGGCATGCTCTGGCGGGCCCTCGGGCGCCGCCAGCCGCCCCCTGGCGCCGTGAGTGGGGTTGGCGACGCGAAGGCCGAAGCCGACAGTGACCTCCTTCCGGAGCGTCTCAGGAAGGCTCTCATGGCGTTTAAGGGGCGGACGCTGATCATCCTCAGTGGCAGGGACCTGACCGCCGGAGAGTTCCGCGACGTGGCGCGGATGCCGGCGTGGCAGCGGCTGCTGGGCAGCCCGAGCGTGACGCAGGTCACGCTGGAGGACGCAGATCACACTTTCTCCCGGCGGCAGTGGCGGGACGACGTCGCGCGCCGCTGCAGCGACTGGCTCCGGAGCTAAGCCGGCTCCATCAGCCAGGCGGCCAGGTCGGCCACAGGTTCCCGGTCGAGAAAAAGACGAGACCAGAGCTCGAGAGTGATCAGGGCAAAGAGCTGGTCGGTGTGATCCGCGCGATTCGACCGGTGATCATCGATCAACCGGGTGACGACGCTCGGGCGCAGCAGGCCCCGCCGGGCCACGGCCGCGGGCGAGAGCAGGCGACCGAGCACCGGCTCCAGCTCCCGCTTCAGCCAGCCGCCCATGGGCGGGCCAAAGCCCCGCTTCCGCCGGTCCAGGGTGACATCCGGTATCACGCCGCGCAGGGCGCGCTTCAGCAGGTAGCGCGTGTGGCGACCGTTCACCCGCAGTTCCGGGGGGACCGTCGCCGCCAGGTCCACCAGCCGCTCGTCGAGAAGCGGCACCCGGGACTCCAGTGAGTGCGCCATGCTCATCTTGTCGGAGAGCAGCAGCAGGTCGTCCGTCAGCTGTGTGCCTGCATCTGCCAGGAAGATCCGGTCGAGTTCCTGCTCCTTGGGGTAGCGGGCGAGCAGTTGCAGGAGTGCGTCATCGCCCCCGAGCTGGCCTTTGGCCAGGAGTCCACCGAGCTGCTTGCGGCCGAAGACCTGCATGAGCTGGTGATAGCGGTCCGAAGGCGCCGCATCGGCGAGTGTGGTCAGGGTGCGGAGGTAGCGAAACAGGTTGAGGAGTCGCGAGTGCCGGTCCACCGGCAGCGCGCGGCTGAGCGGGCCCAGGGCAATCCGCCGCAACCAGGCCGGTACCTGCCGGATGAGAGCCACGTAGTGGGGCATCATGTAGCGGTCGTAACCACCCCACAGTTCGTCCCCCCCCACCCCGGACAGGATCACCTTCACGTCCCGGGCTGCATGCTGTGAAACCAGGCTCGTCGTCACCACCGCCGAGTCGGCCGTCGGTTCGTCCATGTGCCAGATGAGACCCGGCAAGAGGGCGATGATCTCCGGCCTGACCAGCAGTTCCTTGTGCTCGGTACCGTAGCGGGTGGCGATGTCTCGCGCGTAACCGAGTTCGTTATAGAACGCCCCGCCCGTGGACTCTTCGTAGCCGATGGAGTACGTGCGGACCGGGCCCAGGGCGGCAGCTGCCATGTAATGAACGATCATCGTCGAGTCAATGCCGCCACTGAGGAAGGCACCCAGCGGGACGTCGCTGATCATCTGTGCCTCCACGCTGGCCGCCAGGGCGCCACGGATCTGCTGCGTCCAGTCCTCCTCGCTGACCCCCGTACGAGGCGCCATCCGGAGTTGCCAGTAGGCGTGCTCCCGGACCGTCCCGTTCTCAACGATGGCAATGTGTCCCGGAGGTAGTTTGCGGATGCCGGCGAAGAGGCTGTGGGGATTGGGCACGTAGCCTAGCGCCAGGAAGTCCTCCAGCGCCGGGGCATCGAGCCGCACCTCGATATCGGGCCGGCTGAGCAGGGCCTTCGACTCGGAGGCAAAGGCCACTGCGCCTTTGGTCGTGGCGTAGTACACCGGCTTGATTCCAAGCCGATCCCTGCCCAGCACCAGGCGCTGGCGACGCTCATCCCACAGTGCGAAGCCGAACATGCCCCGGAGGCGGGTGACGAAATCATCCCCGTACTCTTCGTACAGGTGAACCACGACTTCGGCGTCGCTACCCGTGCGGAACGTGTGGCCGGCGCTCGTTAGCGCCGCCCGGAGTTCGCGGAAGTTATAGATCTCGCCGTTGCAGACTGCGGCAACGGTCCGGTCCTCGTTGAAGAGCGGCTGCCTGCCGCCACTGACGTCAATGATGGACAACCGGCGCAGGCCCAGAGCCACACGGTTGGTGACGTAAAGGTCGTTGTCGTCCGGGCCCCGGTGGACGAGCGCGGCACCAGACCTGGCCACGACATCCCGATCCGGCGTCCTGCCTGCGCTCAGCGAAACTTCGCCGTAAATGCCACACATCAGCCAGCACTCCTCAAGGCAGGTTGCGCACGATGTGCGGGCCCAGACCGTTGGCGAGCCACAGCGGCAGGCGCTGCCAGGCTGCGATCGCCAGTGCGAACTTGGGGTTCGACGGATTCAGCCTTGGCAGTTCGCCGCCGCCACGGAGCCAGTAGTG
This sequence comes from Gammaproteobacteria bacterium, assembly GCA_038325835.1. Taxonomy (GTDB): domain Bacteria; phylum Pseudomonadota; class Gammaproteobacteria; order Steroidobacterales; genus SHZI01. Next base: position 423 of record JBBQJK010000331.1, on the reverse strand, counting down.
CCAGTACATGGGTACGGGTGCAGCCCCCCACTGGCGCTTGAAGTGATAGGTGCCACTGTCCAGGGTCGAGCGGCCAAAATCAAACACCCTGGAGCCCCTGTCAATGGCGCGCTTCAGGCACTCCCAGTACATCAGCATGTTGACGCCGAGGCGATTGGCGGAACGCAGTGAGGAGGCCCAGGGAATCTCCGTTCGACCCCCGTAATGCAGGAGTACGCCCGCAGCGACGGGTTCGCCGGCAAGTTCCGCTATAACCACTTCCAGGTTCTCTGGTATCTCCCGGGCAATCGTCGCGAAGAACGACCGGCCATAAACCGGGGTGCCCAGGTCGCGCATGTTGCGGGCAAAGACGGCATAGAAGTCGGTCAGCAGTTCAGCGCCGCCGATCCGCGTTGTTGCCCCTGCCTTCTGCGGGCGGCGCAC
>JBBQJK010000330.1:0-3389 GCA_038325835.1 Gammaproteobacteria bacterium | reverse complement strand
CCGGCCAGAAGTTGCGCCCCGAGCAACTGCGCCTCCAGCTCGAAGCCGCCGGTTATCAGCGGGTTTCCCAGGTACTGGAGCACGGGGATTTCGCGGTGCGTGGTTCGCTCCTCGATTTCTACCCCATGGGCTCCGGCCTGCCCGTGCGGGTGGACTTTCTCGACGACGAGATCGACAGCCTGCGGCAGTTCGATCCGGACTCCCAGCTCTCAGGCACCGTGCTGCAGTCCCTGGAAACCCTGCCTGCCCGGGAAATGCCGGTGGATGCAGTCGCCATCAAGCAGTTTCGCCAGGCGTACCGCCGGCGCTTCGAGGGTAATCCCGCGCGCTCGATCATCTACAGGGAAGTGTCCGAGGGCCGCATGCCGGGGGGCGTGGAAAACTACCTGCCACTGTTCTTTGAAGGCACTGCCCTGCTCTGGGACTACCTGCCCAGGGACCGTCTCACGATCACGCTGGGCGATCCCGAAGGGCTCCTCGCGCCTGCCTGGCAGCAGATCAACGAGCGGTACCAGGACTCCCGGGAGGATTCGGAACGTCCGGCACTGGAACCGGGGGAACTCAACGGGACGCCAGAGGAACATCTGAGCCGCATCGCCGGCGCCCCGCTGCTGGTGCTGGATCCCGGCACAACAGATCCCACCGTCAGCGAGCAGCGCGCCGCCACGGCGGGACTTGCCCCGCTCCCGCAGTTGCTGCTGGAGCCCCACGCCGAGGAGCCCACGCACCGGTTGCGGGCTTTCATCCGCAGCTTCACGGGCCGGATTCTGTTCGCGGCCGAGTCGGCCGGGCGCCGGGAAATGCTCGCCGATCTCCTCCGCCAGGAAGCCGTGCCCTCCGGTGAGGCGGCCAGCTGGCAGGATTTCCTGAACTCGGACCGTCCCGCTCTCGTGGGTATTGCGCCGCTGAGCCAGGGGCTGCTCCTGCGGGACGCCAACATCGCGCTGATCACGGAACGGGAGCTCTACGGCGAGCGGCCCCGCAGTCGGCGCCGCCAGCGTCGCGTCCGGGATCCGGAACAGATCCTGAGTGACCTGACCGACCTGCACCAAGGCGACCCGATCGTCCATGTGAACCACGGTGTCGGCCGCTACCGGGGCTTGACGACCATCACCATCGATAACCTGGCCACGGAATTCCTCACACTGGAATACGCGGGGGGTGACCTGCTGCATGTGCCCGTCGCCTCGCTGCACATGGTGTCCCGCTACACCGGCACGTCCGCCGAAGAAGCGCCCCTGCACCGCCTGGGCGGCGATCAGTGGGACAAGGCCCGGCGGAAGGCCGCCGCTCGCATCAGGGATGTGGCAGCCGAGTTGCTGGAGCTCTACGCGAAGCGGGCTGCCCGGCAGACGGTGCGCCCAACGGCAACCCAGCACGATTACGCCGCCTTTGCCGCCGGTTTTCCCTTTGAGCCCACCGAGGATCAGGCCCGCGCCATCGAGGCTGTGGTCAGCGATCTCACCAGCGGCAAACCGATGGACCGTCTCGTCTGTGGCGACGTGGGCTTCGGCAAGACGGAGGTGGCGCTGCGGGCGGCCTTTATGGCGGTGTCTTCCGGGCGGCAGGTCGCGGTGCTGGTGCCGACCACCCTGCTGGCCCAGCAGCACTACCAGACCTTTGCCGACCGGTTCGCCGACTGGCCGGTCACGGTGGAGGTGCTGTCCCGCTTCCGCTCCGCCCAGGAGAGCCGCAAGGTCATGGCAGGCACTGAAGCCGGCAGCGTGGATATTGTGATCGGCACGCACCGGCTGCTCCAGGGCGACATGCGCTTCAAGAACCTGGGCCTGATCATCGTCGACGAGGAGCACCGCTTCGGTGTCCGGGACAAGGAGCGGCTCAAGGCCCTGCGCATCGAGTCCGACGTCCTGACGCTGACGGCCACGCCGATTCCCCGGACGCTGAACATGGCCCTCGGACGCCTGCGGGACCTGTCGCTGATCGCCACGCCACCGGAAACGCGGCTCAGCATCAAGACCTTCGTCACCCGCTTCGAAGACCGGGTAGTGCGGGAGGCCTGCCTGCGGGAACTGAAGCGGGGCGGCCAGATCTACTTCGTCCACAACCACATCGAGGATATCGAGAAGATCGCGGCGCAGCTCGCCGAGCTGGTGCCCGAGGCACGCATGGAAGTGGCACACGGGCAGATGCGGGAACGGGATCTCGAGCAGATCATGCTGGACTTCCACCACCGGCGCTTCCACATCCTGGTGTGCACGGCGATTATCGAGAGCGGCCTGGACATCCCGTCGGCGAACACGATCATCATCAATCGGGCAGATCGCTTCGGCCTGGCCCAGCTGCACCAGCTGCGCGGCCGGGTGGGCCGCTCGCACCACCAGGCCTTTGCCTACCTGCTGGCGCCGCCCCGGGAGGCGCTGACGGCCGACGCGATCAAGCGCCTAGACGCCATCGCCGCCCTGGAAGACCTGGGGTCCGGGTTCATGCTGGCGACCCACGACATGGAGATTCGCGGCGCGGGGGAACTGCTGGGGGAAGACCAGAGCGGCCAGATCCAGGAGATCGGCTTCGAGCTCTACAACGACATGCTGGCACGCACGGTCAAGGCGCTGCAGGAAGGTCTGGAGCCGGATCTGGATACCGCCATTGCGCCAGTTACCGAGATTAACCTGCACCTCCCCGCCCTGCTCCCGGACGACTACCTGAACGACGTGCATCTTCGTCTCGTCCACTACAAGCGCATCGCGAGTGCCCGCAGCACTGAGGCGCTGCGGGAATTGCAGGTGGAGCTGGTGGACCGCTTCGGCCCACTGCCGGAGGCCACCCGCAACCTGTTTCGCATGACAGCGCTGCGCCTGCGGGCAGAGCCGCTGTCGATCCGGCGGCTGGATGCCAGCGCCGTGGGCGGCTTTGTCGAGTTCGGCCCGCGAACAACACTTAGCCCCGCCTGGATCGTGACCCGGGTGCGGACTGACCCCATGACCTACCGGCTGGACCGGCAGCAGAAATTCCGGTTTTCAGCCGAACTGGAAGACCCGCAAGAGCGGTTTTCCTTTGTCGAGACGCTGATCGGCGAGATGCTGGCGAATCAGGATAAGCGCGAGGTGGCGGCGAAAGAGGCGGCAGTCAGAGTGACTTCGAAATGCTGAACACAGCAGTCGCGTCGCAGACATACCCGACGTCACTCGTCAGGGGTTCTCTGTTGCCACCTGCCGGGTCGCGGCAGCGATGACGTCAGCGGGTGCATTGAAAAACGTACTGTGGAGCCGGCCCTGCTTGTCCAGCAGGTACACCTGGGCGGTGTGCTCGACCTGGTAGTTGCCGTCGGCGTCCGCAGGCGTGCCCTTGAAGAATACGGCGGAAAACTGCGCGGCAATGTCACGCACCCTGCGGGGGGTGCCGGTGAGGCCGATGAAGTCCGGAGATAC
>JBBQJK010000329.1:0-3407 GCA_038325835.1 Gammaproteobacteria bacterium | reverse complement strand
AACGCGAAGATCGGGATGTCGGACCGGATACGGGACATCCACAGCGGCGTGGAGCCGGACTCGGTAAAGGCAATGATGGCCGTCACGGGCAGGTGGTTGGCGGTGTACATCGCGGCCATCGCAATGGCTTCGTCCGAGCGCTGAAAGCGGTCGTCGTTCCGGTGATTCGGCCGGCCGAGTGTCAGGTAATAGCTCTCCGCACCGATGCAGACTTCGGCCATGGTGGCCACCGCCCGCACGGGATACTCGCCCACCGCCGTCTCTGCTGAAAGCATCACGGCATCGGTGCCATCCAGCACCGCATTCGCAATGTCCGACACCTCGGCGCGGGTGGGCACCTGGCTGTGAATCATCGATTCCAGCATCTGGGTGGCGGTGATCGCCACCTTGTGCCGGTGCCGCGTCATCTTCAGGATTTGCTTCTGCAGGCCCGTGAGGCCGGCGTAACCCATCTCCACGCCCAGGTCGCCGCGGGCCACCATCACGGCATCGGACGCGTCGATGATGCTTTCCAGGTTGGTGAGGGCCTCTGCCCGTTCGATCTTGGCCACGAGGTAGGCATTGCTGCCCGCCTCCCGCAGGAGCGCCCGGGTCTCATGCAGGTCTTCGGCGCGACGCACAAACGACACCGCCAGCCAGTCCACGCCGAGCTCTGCCGCCCGCCGCACGTCTTCCCGGTCTTTGTCGGTCAGCGCCGGGGCCGACAGGCCGCCGCCCTGCTTGTTGATGCCCTTGTTATCGGCGAGACGACCACCCTGGGTCACGCTGCAGTGGATGCGCGTTCCGGCCACCCGCTCAACGGTCAGCGTGATGAAGCCGTCGTCCAGCAGCAGCACATCACCCGGCCCGACGTCCTTGCTTAAGGGCGCGTAGGCGACGCCGACCCCCTCGATGGACCCGCCCTCCGGGTCCATCTCGGAATCCAGAATGAAGGGCTGCCCCTCCTTGAGCTGCACGGGACCGTCCCGAAAGCGCTGGATGCGGATCTTGGGACCCTGGAGGTCCCCCAGCACGGCAACGTGCTTGCCGGCCGCATCGGCTGCTTCGCGGACCATCCGCACGCGCCGCTCGCGATCGCCAGCACCGCCGTGAGAAAAGTTAATCCGCACCACGTCGGCGCCCGCAGCAATGAGTTTCCCGAGAGTGACGGGATCGTCCGTGGCGGGACCAAGGGTGGCAATGATCTTCGTCCTGCGCATGACGAACGCCCCACCGGCACAACAAAACCCGTGGCCATTATCACACAGCCACGCGGAAGACCTCAGCTGATCAGCGCGATGCGGAGGTCGTTGACGTTGGTCCGGGTGGGCCCCGTGATCAGCAGGTCGCCAAGCCCGGCGAAGAACGCGTAACTCCGTTGCGCCGCGAGCGCAATGGCCGCATCCAGCCCTGCCGCGGCCGCGCGCCTGAGGGTGTCCGGGGTAAGCAGCGCCCCCGCATTGTCGCCCGTGCCGTCAATACCGTCGGTGTCAGCAGCCAGCGCGTGCACCCCACCCTCGTCACCCAGGCCCAGCGCTAACGCCAGCAGATACTCGCCGTTGCGGCCACCCCGACCATCGGGGTGCGTCACGGTGACCGTGGTTTCTCCGCCGGAAAGCACCACGGTCCGCTGCCGGCGGGCCTTGAGATCCAGGATCAGCCCCGCGTGGAACTGCGCCGCGTCCCGCGCCGGTCCCGCCACGTCAGGCAGGATCAGCGTGGGCCAGCCTTCTGCTGCAGCGGCCCGGGCGGCGGCCGCCACGGCTGTCGCGGAGCTGGCGACGATCCGGCCCGTCACCGGCGCTACGCTGGCTGACGCGCCCTCCTCTGCAGCCTCGAGGGCCTGAGCCACACCCGGCGTCAACGGAATCCGAAACCGGGCAAGGGTGGCGCGGGCCTGAGCCCGGGTGGACGGATCGGGAGAGAGAGGGCCGGAGCCTATATCCGCCAGCACATCACCGGGCACATCGGAAATCGCCAACAGCAGGATCTCCCCGGCCCGGAGGTTTCGGGCAAGGCCCCCGCCTTTGATGGCCGAGAGCTTGCGGCGCACCGTGTTGATCTCGGCAATGCTGGCCCCGGAAGCCAGCAGGCTGCGGGTAACGTGCTGCTTGTCGGCCAGGGTCACGCCCGGCGCGGGCTGCACCAGCAGTGCTGACGCACCGCCTGACAACAGCACGATGCACCGGTCGGTGGGCCGGCAGTCCCGGGCCAGCTGCAGAATGCGCGCACCCGCTGCTACGCTCGCCGCATCGGGGACTGGATGCCCGGCCTCAAGGATCTCGATACCCGCGGCCTGCTCTCCGGGCTCAAGACCATGGCCGTAGCGCGTTACGACGGCGCCGCAGAGCGGCCCCAGATGGCGGGCATGGTGGTCAGCCGCCAGGGTCGCCGCCATGCGGGCGGCCGCCTTGCCGGCACCCAGCACGACGGTCCGGCCAGCCGGGGGTTTCGTGGGCAGAAAGGCGGGCAGGCAGTGGGCGGGATCTGCCGCGGCAAGACCGGCATGGAACAGCCGGGTCAGCAGCTCACTTTCGGGCGCGCGCACGCTGGGCGAGCACAGCCACGGCGGGCAGCACGGTGCCGTCCAGGCATTCGAGGAACGCACCACCGCCTGTGGAGACGTAGGACAACTGGTCCGTCAGCCCGTATTTCTCGAGTGCCGCCAGAGTGTCGCCTCCGCCCGCCACACTGAAGGCCTTCGCCCGGGTCGTGGCCTGGGCTACCGCCTGGGCAACCCGTTTGGTGCCGCGACCGAACTTGTCGATCTCAAAGACCCCGACGGGACCGTTCCAGATGATGGTCCCGGCCCGGGCGATGAGGCGGGCATAGAGTTCGGCCGTGCGCGGCCCGATGTCGAGGATGAGGTCGTTCGGGCCCACCTTGCTGACAGACCGGGTGGCCGCTGCGGCCTTTGGCGACACGGCCTTGGCCACGATTACGTCGGTGGGCACGGGGATGGAAGCCCGGAACCCCTTGCCTGCCAGGCGCCGGGCTTCACCGATAAGGCCCTTCTCGTACAGGGATTTCCCTACCGGATGGCCAGCGGCAGCGATGAACGTATTGGCAATCCCGCCACCGACGATCAGCTGGTCCACTTGCTGCGCCAGGGACTTCAGCACTTTAAGCTTGGTTGAGACCTTGGAACCCCCAACGATAGCAACCACCGGTCGGGCGGGCTTGCGAAGCACCCGTTCGAGCGCCTCGAGCTCGGCCATCAGCAGCGGGCCGGCGCAGGCGACCGGTGCGTACTTCGCGACGCCGTGGGTGCTGGCTTCCGCCCGGTGGGCAGTGCCAAAGGCATCCATGACAAAGATGTCGCAGAGTTTTGCCATCTGTCTGGCAAGGGCGGGCGAGTTCTTCTTCTCGCCAGTATTGAAGCGCACGTTCTCGCACAGCACTACTTCGCTGTCGGCGATCTCAAAACC
>JBBQJK010000328.1:0-3415 GCA_038325835.1 Gammaproteobacteria bacterium | reverse complement strand
GCGGCCTGCTCTTCGACCACGACGGCGGCTTTCGCGACGAGTCGGACTACAGGCAGGCGAAGGGCTTCCTGAAGTACGCGAACAACCTGGCCGCGGGCCGCCTGGAACTCGGGTTCAGCGGCAATCTCCTCAATCAGAACACCGCCGGCTTCATCGTGGGGAAGGACACCTATGAGGACGAGGCGCTCCGCGTGACCAATGCCAATCCGGAGTCCTACCGGAACGCGAACAGTCAGCGGTTGCTCGCGCGCTGGCAGCCAGCGGCCGACGAGGCCGGCAGCAGCTGGGAAGTGCTCGCGTTCCTGCGCCGCTCGGACATGGACTTCCTGCAGCACTTCCTGCCGGGCCAGCCCGTGGAGAAAAACGGCCAGACCAGTGGCGGCGTGACCGTGCTCAACTACGCGACGCTGGGCTCTGCGCGGGTCACGGCCGGCCTCGACCTGGAAGTTGCCAACGGCTGGCTCGAGGAGTTCCAGGAGAACCCGGAGACCGGCACCCCGCCCCGGCCGGAAGGCCAGCACTACGACTACAGTGCCTGGCAGTGGCTCGCTTCACCCTATGCCCAGGCGGAACTGCCGCTCACCGGGCGCCTCACCCTGGTGGGCGGCGTGCGCCTCGAGTGGCTGCGCTACGACTACGACAACCGGATGCTGGACGGCACGACCCGGGACGACGGCACGCCCTGCACACCCACCTGCCTCTTCAACCGGCCAGCCGACCGCAGCGACAGTTTCACCAACCTCGCGCCGAATGTTGGCCTGCGGTTCCGGCCGCGGGACGACACCACCGTCTATGCCACGTGGCGACGGGGCTTCCGCGCACCCCAGGCCGCCGAGCTCTATCGCCTGCAGGCGGCGCAGAACGTGGCGGACCTGAACTCGGAGGAAATCGACAGCCTGGAGCTGGGCTGGCGCTGGCAGTCGCCCCGGCTACAGGTCGAGGCCGTGGCCTACACCATGCGCAAAAACCACTACATCCTGCAGGATTCAGACCGCTTCAACGTCAGTAACGGCGCCAGCAAGCACCAGGGCATCGAACTCGGCATGGAGGCCAGCAGTGAACCCGGCTTCTACGCCTCGCTGGCGGGTTCCTGGTCGCGCCAGACCTACGCCTTCACCGCGTCGACTCCCGGCGAGCTCATCAAGAGCGGCAACGACATCGACACTGCGCCGGAGACTCTCGGGAGCTTGCGTCTGGGCTGGAAGCGCAACCCCTGGCTCGCGCAGGCGGAGTGGGTGCATCAGGGTGGCTACTTCCTCACTGCCCAGGAAAACCAGAAATACCCCGGCCACGATCTGCTGAACGTGATTGCCGCCTGGTCCTTTACGCCCGCCTGGACGGTTACCGTCCGGGTGAACAACGTCACTGACACGCTCTACGCGGACCGGGCCGACTTCGCCTTCGGCAGTTACCGGTACTTCCCGGGCCGGGAACGGGCCACCTTCGTAGAACTTGCCTGGCGCGCCTGGTAGGAGCGCCTGGTAGGAGCGCCTTCAGGCGCGATGCAATAGTCGATCGCGCGTGAACGCGCTCCTACGGAACGGGGGGCGGAGCGGACCACTGGGACCAGTCCCGCCGGTTCTCGGCCACGTGGAACAGCGCCGCGATCACGCGGCGGTCGTACTGGGTGCCGGCCTTGCGCAGCAGCTCCTCCAGCGCCGCCTCGATGGACACGCCCTGACGGTAGGCCCGCACGCTGACCAGCGCAACGAACGCATTGGCCACGGAAAGAATGCGGCCGGAGAGTGACATCTGCTGCTCCGTGAGGCCCCGGGGATAGCCGCTCCCGTCGAGTAGTTCCTGCTTCTGGGCGATGACCTCCAGCACCGGGCCATCGAAGTCCAGCCCCTTCAGCAGCTGCAGGCTGTAATCCACATGCTTGCGCAGCAGCTCCCGGTCGGCGGCCGTCAGGGGCCCGGTCTTCGTCAGCAGATCGCTGGGGAGCATGATCTTGCCGATGTTCGCGAGGGTTGCCGCCAGACCCAGGGTTTCCCGCTCGGCGTCCGGCAAACCCAGCTCCCGGGCCACCGCCTGGGCCACCTCAGCCATGCGGTTGGCGTGGTGCGCAGAGAAGGGATCGTGCAGGTCCACCACATCGGACAGCGTGCGGACGAGATCCCGCAGGAGGTCTGCGTGGTGCTGCTCGACTAGCTTCAGTTCAGTGACATCGCTCAGCACCAGCAGGACCAGCTGCCGGCGTTCGCCGATGCGCTCCACCGGAATGAGGCTGGTCTGGTAACTGCGCAGGCCACCACTGAGCGTCAGGGGCAGCACGCGGTGGACGGACGTGCGCTGCCGCCGGACCTCGTCACTGAGCGGAGCGAGCAGGGCCGCGGTGCCATGCCCGAAGATCCCGGCCAGTGGCCCGCCCACCAGCGCGGCAATGCTGCTCCGGGCGGCGGTGGCCGTGGCCTGATTGGTGAACACCACCTCGTGCTCCCGGTTGATGAGCACCGTCAGCACGTCCACGTTGTCGGTGATGGTATGGAGCAGGTCCGTTTGACGCTGGAGCTTCGCGGCCTTGTCCCTGAGTTCTGCCGCCTGCTGACCGGCCCGCACACTGCTGCCGTGGCGCCAGGCAGCCACCGCGAGAGCGGCAATGGCGAGGAGGAGCAGGGAGAGTGTTGCCAGAAGGAAAGTCCGCCGTTCATTGGCGCCGCTGAGCGCCTCCGCCGCCTGGACCTGCTGGACCAGCACCCACGCCTCGCCGGCCCTGATCTGGCCGCGGATCCGCCGGCTGACCTGCAGCACCGGTGTACCGCGATAGTTGTCGAGGCTCGCGAACCCGTCGGGCGACAGAACGGCCACCACCTCTGCCAGCTGGGCGTCCGCCTGGGGGCGATCCAGCGGCATGCTGCGGCGCAGGGCGTTCGCGCCCTCCCGGGTGGGAGAGAGGAAGACGACGCTCGCATCCCGGCGGGCAAGCAGAAGGGTTTCGCTGTCCTCGGCAAAGGTCGGGCCGCGACTCAGGAGCGGAAACAGCTCCTGGGTCGCGCTCCGCACGCCGACGACGACCCCGGAGGGCCCACCACCCGTCTGCAGTGGACCGGGCGCCCGGGAACCCGATACCGGGTTCACCGGTACCGCAACGACCAGCATGGCGCGATCTTCCGCGTCCAGCACCAGATCAACCACGGGTTGGGACGGGGTCCCCAGCGCGCGCCGCGCCACCTCCCGGTACGCGCTCTCCACGCTGCCGAGTCCCGGCGTGACCGCGACCGCCGTGAGGTTCGCGTCCAGCAGGGCCAGTCCGGAGTTCGCCGACCGGGGCAGGTTCGCAGGAATCCGCGCAACCGCATCCGGCAGGCAGCGGCGACTTGGATTGTTCGGCAAACTTCCGAAGCGCGGGCACGTTGCCGATGATCTCGTTGATCCGAGTCCACGTGCCGTACGAACCCTTTGCGGGCGGAATCAT
>JBBQJK010000327.1:0-3422 GCA_038325835.1 Gammaproteobacteria bacterium | reverse complement strand
AGGGCAATACCACCGCCACCGCTTACGCGCTCAACACCAACTACGACCTGGCCTACAGTTTCTAGCGCCCGGCCCGGCGAAAAAAAACGGGGCGGTGCCTGAAGCACCGCCCCGTTCGCTTTTTGGGCTGGCCTGAATTTTTGGGCTGGCCTGAATCAGTCCTCGATCTCGATCTCGACCTCGTCCGCGAGGATCGTGCTGCTGGGGCCCACTTGATCCAGGAAAAGGAACTTTACCTTGACTTCATCCCCGGGAGCCACGGCACCGGCGAAGAATGCCGCGGCGGAAATCTCGTTCTCATCCGCATCGAAGAACGTCGTGAAATCGTCCGTCTCGACGACGACCCCCAGGATGGTGAAGTCCGGATCGTTGCGCGTACCGAGGCTGCCCCGCAGCTCACCCTGACCCTGACTCTCCGGCTCCTGGCGCTGCAGGAGCGTGGCCAGGATCGTGTTGTTGCCCTGGGCGATGCCCCGGACCTCGACAAAGTCCGGATTGCTGCCAGCCTGGAGGTCGGCCAGGGAGAAACTCCGCACGTCATTGTTGCTCTGGTCCTCGAACCGGGTGTTCGCGTCAGTCTGGATGATGACACCCAGGAGCACGAGCTGGCCTGTGCCCACAGTGACGGAGTCCACCAGGGCCAGGATGCGCGTGTCGACGGGCGAGCCGCCCGCGCCGCTGCGGACCTGCACCTCGCTCGCCACGATGGCGCCAGCCGCATTGAACTCGCCCTTGACCCGGACCTTGGCACCCAGCGCGACAGTGCCGCCCGTGGCGGCGACGCTGCTCTGCACCGGCACGCCGGAGACCGAGAAGGAGGTGGCGCTGGTGAACACGGTGACGTAGCCCTCCACTTCCGCCTCCTCGCCGTCCGCACCAATGCGCTCCTCGCCGTCCTCAAGTTCCACCTGCATGGCAACCAGCTGGCCCGCACCATTCACCACGGTGCCCTTGGCCTCCACGACATCGCCATTGCTGACGACGCCGCTGGGAGTATCGATGATCGCACCGGTCGTGAGCACGACCTGCCCGTTGATAACGAAGGTGTTTCCCGTACGGTTCGACACCGTGCCGCGGATCTCGATCTGACCGCCGGGGGTCTTGCGCTCGATGCGCGTCGCCCGAACCACGACACCACCTGCAGGATTGGCCAGCAAGCCGCTGACTTTGACGACGTTGCCGTCGGCCAGGCTGTCGAGAGCGATCAGCGGCGCGGCAAAGGAGGTGTCCGCGTCTACCACGATCGTCTGTCCGAGCACCACGAAGGACTGGGTGACCGGATCGATGCTGCCCGCCGTGATCGGACCCTCGACGCTGTCGTCATAGATGACCTGGAGGGCGCGGCGCGTGACGCCGTCATCGCTGCTGCTCCACTGGACGGTGACCTGCTGGCCAACCTGCAGCTCGGCCTGACTGGCAAGAGCGTTGTCGTCGATGTCAAAGGTTGTGCCGCCGGTCGTCGAGTACTCGACACCATTGACGAACACGCTGCCAAAGCCGGTGATGGTGCCGGTGGCCACTCCAAGGCGATCGATCCCCGCCAGAGTGGCGCCGCCACCGCCGCCGCAGGCGACGACCAGCCCGAGCACCAGGCCGGCAATACCGGCCGCCTGCAGCTTACGTTTGAAATTCTTCATCACGACATTCCCTTTATTGATCGTCGGCAATCAGAAACATACCCAGACCGAGGCGCATACGCTTACGGGTAGCGCCGCTGGAAGGCCGCGCTTCGTGCTCGGTCAGCCACTTGTCCACCGCTTCGAGAAATTCCTGCCCGCGCTGCTCCACGAAGGCCTCGAACTCGGGCCTCGCCTCCACATCAACGCTGTCGCTGGTCGCACGGCCGATGAAGCGCCGGCCGACCGTTCCGCCAGTGGCCGCGGCAGGCGCCGATTGTGACTCAGCCGCCACATCCAGGTTATGAGTAATACCCGAACCGAGATCGGCCAGCATGCTGCCTGCGTTCAGTATCCACTGGGGATCAAAGCGCCGGGGCATGAAGTAGCGCCGCTCCACGCGCAGCGTCCCGTCGGGCAAGGTGGTGATGGCTCCGGCCCGCTCGAGCTCTTTGCGCATGCTCGTCACGGGCACGTCGCCGCCATAGCGCTGCCAGAGGGCCGCGAAACTGGCCCCAGTGCCCTCAGCGGGCAGCACCAGGGGCTCCCCGGTGGCCGTGCAGAATTGGGGATCCTGGTGCCAGCCCGACAGCAGCCGTGTGGCATCGGTGGTCTTGTTCGGCAGCGGCGCGGATTCCTGTTCCAGCAGGGTCCGGACCCGGGCGATTTCCTTGCGGCTGACACCTGTGAGGATCGACACCCGGGACACGTTGGTGGGCCGGCCGTTCAGTCCATAGTCCTGGCTCGCGACGGCGACAAAGACGGTCTTGGAGACCTCGGCAAACTCCCGCCACGTCATCCCGCACTTCAGCAGCACACTCGCGATCGGCCGCAACAGCACCCGGCAGGTCTGGACGACGGCGCACCGGTCCAGGCCAGTCGCCGCATTGGTCGTGCTTGGGCTATCCATTACGAACTTCTATCCATTAGGTACCTCGAGGGCTCAAAATCCGGATATGGGTATTTTTACCCCACAGGCGTCGGCCGTGTCAAGTTGCCTTAGCCACCGGGAGCCAGCACTACCAGAGCCTTGCCCACATTCTCCCCCCGCATCAGGCGGGCAAAGTGCCCCCCGGCCTGGCCAATGCCGGTGGCCCGGTCCTCGCGGTACCGGATCTGCCCGGCACGGATCCCGGCGGCCACGGCCGCCTCAAAGACGGGCCGGCGGTGCTCGAAGTCCGAGACCACCAGCCCTTTCATGACTGCCCGCTTCATGATCGGTAACGCCAGATCCAGGGGCTTCGATTTCGCGGGGTCGTTGTAGCGCTCCATAAGTCCGCAGAGGATCACCGTGCCATTGATCTTCAGAACCGAAAACGCGTCGGCCAGCATCTGGCCGCCCACGTTGTCGTGGTAGACGTCCGCACCCTCAGGCAGCGCGCCGCGCAGGGCTTCCAGGAAGCCCTCCCGCCGGTAATTCACGCAGGCCCGAAAGCCAAACTCCCCGGTGACGATGGCACACTTCTCGTCCGAGCCTGCGATCCCTATGGCTGTCGCACCCCGCTGGATCGCCAGCTGACCCACCAGCGAGCCGACGGGGCCCAGCGCTGCCGAGACGAGGACCGTCTGCCCGGCCTGCACACCCGCCAGTTCCACCGCACTCGCCCAGGCCGTGAGGCCCGGCATGCCCAGAACACCCAGCCAGGCCGACAGCGGCGCGACCGCCGGGTCGACCCGCTCCGTCCGCTCGCCGGAAGAGAGCGCGTATTCCTGCCAGCCACCAAAGTGCCGAACGTAGTCCCCTTCCCGGTAAACCGGGTGCCGGGAGCGCAGCACTTGCCCCAGCGTCTCCGCCGCCGGCATGTC
>JBBQJK010000326.1:0-3424 GCA_038325835.1 Gammaproteobacteria bacterium | reverse complement strand
CGGCGATTATACTGATCCCCTTCCTGACACCCGATGAGTACGTCCCTTTGGACCTCCAGCAGCTCGCCGCGCAGATAAAAGTCTGGGGTCGGGAACTCGGGTTTCAGCAGATCGGTATAGCCGGGAGTACCCTGGCCGACGCCGAAGTGCGGCTCGATGAATGGCTCGCCCGCGGACTGCACGGCGACCTCGATTACATGACCCGGCATGGCCGGAAGCGCACGCGGCCAACGGCTCTGCTCCCGGGTACGTCCCGGATCATCTCGGCGCGCATGGATTACCTGCCGGCGGGGGCAGCCCCGGCGGCTGCCGTCCTTGCCGATGGTGAGCGGGCATACATCGCCCGGTACGCCCTCGGCCGCGACTATCACAAGCTCCTTCGCCAGCGGCTGCAGCGCCTCGCAGACCGGATCACTGGCGCAGGGACCGCCCACGGCTACCGCGTGTTTGTCGACAGCGCTCCGGTCCTGGAGAAGCCCATCGCCGCCGCCGCGGGACTGGGCTGGCAGGGCAAACACACCAACCTGATCAACCGGCAGGCGGGATCCTGGTTCCTCCTGGGCGAGATCTACACTGACCTGCCGCTGCCCGTGGATGAGCCGGTAACCGATCACTGCGGCAGCTGCCAGGCCTGCCTCGACGTGTGTCCAACCCAGGCCATCATCGCGCCCTATGTACTCGATGCACGCCGCTGCATTTCCTACTTCACCATCGAGTCCCGGGGCCCGATACCGGTCGAGTTCAGGGCGGCCATGGGCAACCGCATCTTTGGCTGCGACGACTGCCAGATCGTGTGCCCCTGGAACAAGTACGCGCGGGCAACTACAGAGCCGGATTTCGCACCCCGGCACGGGCTCGACTCACCGCAACTGACGGCTCTGTTCGCCTGGTCCGAGCAGGAATGGTCGGAGCGCACGCTGGGTAGTGCCCTGCGCCGGCCGGGATACCTGGGCTGGCTGCGGAACATCGCCGTGGCCCTCGGCAATGCGCCATCCTCACCAAGTGTCCTCGCCGGCCTTCGGGGCCGGGCCAGCCACATGTCGGATCTCGTCCGGGAACACGTGGCGTGGGCTCTGAAGCAACACCAGTCGCGACGTGACCCGACGGGAAACTGAAGTCCGGCTAGAGCTCTACGAGCACGTTGTCGATGAGACGCGCCCGCCCGAGGTGCCCCCCAGCCAGTACGACCAGTTTCTGGCTGGTCGCCGTCGGGGCGCTTAAGTCAGCCGCGTTGCGGATGGCGAAATAGTCCGGGCGAAACCCGGCAGCAGCCAGGTCAGCCATCCCGCGTTTCTCAAGAGTGGTGAATGCCCTCTCCCCCTCCCGCAACCGTGCAGTGCACGCGAGCAGAGCCTGGTGCATGCCGGGCGCTCGGACACGGCCGTCAGCGTCCAGATACTGGTTACGGGAACTCAGAGCAAGCCCGTCCGGGTCCCGGGCCGTGGGCGCGACAACAATCCGGATCGGGAGGCAGAGATCCGCCTGAAGGCGCCGGATTATGGCCACCTGCTGGTAGTCCTTCTGGCCAAACACGGCCGTATCCGGCTGGACGATGTTGAAAAGGCGCGTCACAACGGAGGCAACACCGTCGAAGTGCCCGGGCCGGAATGCACCGCAGAGAATGCCGGAGAGGTCCGGGACAGACACCACCGTGCCGCCGCGCTCACCGTGGGGATACATTTCAGCCACGGACGGCAGGAACAGGATGTCCACTTTAGCCCGCGTTAACTGCCGCCGATCACTATCCAGCGTGCGCGGATAAGCAGCGAAATCTTCGGTAGGTCCGAACTGGGTTGGATTGACAAAGATCGACACCACCACCCGGTCCGCAAGCTTGCCCGCGATGCCAACCAGGCTCAGGTGCCCTGCATGGAGGTTACCCATGGTCGGGACGAGCGCAATCGTTTCAGAAAACTTGCGCCAGCCCTGCAGGTTCTCGCGCAGGCTGGCAATAGTGCGAACCGTCTTCAAGGTCAGGAAAAGCAGTGCTCAGGAGCAGGATAGCTGCGGTCCTTGACGGCGGCCACGTAGGCCTGCAGCGCCTCAAGAGGCGCGGCACCACCCTGCATGAAGTTACGCACAAAGCGCGGCAGCCGGCCCTGGGTGATGCCGAGCATGTCGTAAAGAACCAGGATCTGACCGTCGACGCCGGGGCCTGCGCCAATGCCGATTACCGGCACCGTTACGGCATCCCTGACTGCCTGACCCAACTCGTTCGGGACGCACTCCAGCAGGAGGATATCCGCGCCTGCCTGCTCCAGAGCCACAGCGTCTTCAAGCATCTGTTCCGCCTGCGCCTGATCCCTGCCCTGGACCTTGAACCCGCCGATCTTGTGAACCGACTGGGGTCGCAACCCCAGGTGGGCACAGACCGGGATATCGTGACTGGCCAGATGCTCAACAATTCTCACCTGGCTGGCCCCGCCTTCGAGCTTCACCATCATCGCGGCACCTTCCTGCATCAACCGCACGGCGTTATCGAGCGCCTGGGACGGGGTTGTATAACTCATGAAGGGCATGTCGACCATCAGGAAGGCTCTCCCGAGACCACGGCGGACGAGGCGGGAGTGATAGATGATGTCCTGCACGGTGACAGGAACCGTGGTGTCGTGCCCCTGGATGACCATGCCGAGGGAGTCGCCCACCAGCACCAGATCAGCCCCGGCACGGTCAACCAGCAAGGCGAAACTGGCGTCATAGGCTGTCAGGCAGGCGATCGGCTCCCCTGCCGCCTTCATGGTGCGCAGGGTGGAAATGTTGACCGGTGCTTCCGGCAAGTCACGCTGCTGTAATTGCTTGTACATGGTGTTTACGCGAAGGCCGAGGCTACAGGGTTAAAAAAATGGCGGCCGCTGCGAATCCTTTCTATCTCTTCCAGCAGCAGGCTGAAGTGGGCGTCATTATGAACCGGGTCAATCACAGCGGCATTCACGATCAGGAGCGGTGCTGCATCGTAGTCGTGAAAGAAGCGGGCATAGGCTTCAGTAAGCCGTTCCAGGTAACGCCGTCCGATGCGCTGTTCGAAGTCGATACCCCGGCGGGCAATCCGGAACAGCAGCGTATCCACCGGTGCCTGCAGGTAAACCACCAGGTCCGGTGCGGGCGCTTCGAAGGCGAGCGACTCGGCCACCTTGTCGTAGAGCGCCAGCTCTGCCTGGTCGAGATTGATCTCGGCGAACAGGCGGTCCTTGTTGATCAGGAAATCAGAAATCCGAGTTTCCGCAAATATGTCACTTTGCCGCAACTGTTCGATCTGCTGGACCCGCTGAAAGAGAAAGAACAGCTGAGTGGGCAGTGAGGCGCCGCGGGGATCCCGGTAGAACCGCTCGAGAAACGGGTTAGCCTCTGGCTGCTCGAGCAGCAACTCGCCGTCCAGCGTGTCCGCGAGGCGGCGGGACAGGCTGGTCTTGCCAACCCCTATGGG
>JBBQJK010000325.1:0-3434 GCA_038325835.1 Gammaproteobacteria bacterium | reverse complement strand
CGGGCCAGTACATGACAGACCGATACGGGGTCATCGGCCATCCGATCGCCCACAGCAAGTCCCCGGTCATCCAGCGACTGTTTGCCGAGGCGACCGGCCAGGATCTGACCTACGACGCCATCGACATCCCCCCGGAAGAGTTGGCTGTGCGGGTGCGCCAACTGTTTGCTGAGGGCTATCGGGGTCTGAACGTCACGGTACCCCACAAGACCGAGGTACTGAAGGTCACCTCGCGACTAACGTCCCGGGCGGAACTGGCTGGCGCTGTGAACACGCTGATCCTCCACGCCGACGGCGCTGTGGAAGGCGACAATACCGATGGCACCGGCCTGGTGAACGACCTGCGCCAGAACCTGCGCACGCGTCTCGCCGGGACCCGCCTGCTGATCCTCGGGGCTGGCGGCGCCACGCGGGGAATAGTCCCCGCACTTTTCGACACCAATCCCAGGGACATCCTGGTCGCTAATCGCACGGTCGATCGCGCCCAGGCGCTGGCCCGGGATTTCCGCATGCTCGGCAAGATTCTGGGCTGCCAGTTCCAGGAGCTGGGCGGGCAGCGTTTCGATCTGGTGATCAATGCCACCTCCGCGGGACTCAAGGGTGAGGTCCCGCCGTTCCCTGCATCGATCCTGGGCCCGGAAACCCTGTGCTACGACTTGTCCTATTCCATGCAGGACACGCCCTTCGTCACTTGGGCCAGGGAGAACGGTGCAGGGCGTATCGCCCAGGGCTGGGGCATGCTCGTGGAACAGGCCGCGGAGTCTTTCTATGCTTGGCGAGGGGTCCGGCCCGACACGCGCCCGGTGATCGCGAAGCTTCCTGGCGCGCCCGGTGCCACCGACACCATGAAGAAGCGGCTGGCCTGATCAGTAAATGGGGACATGCCTCATTTCCCTAACTCATCCTCTGAGTTCGCACTGCAGACCAACGACGGGACTTGCTTTGGACGTCCCGGACGTCGCAGCGTGTGGGCCAGCCCAAGCTCCACGGCCGTCCGCTGAACCCAGGCAAACTCGCCATAGGGACTTCCCTCGTTCACGCATCGACGAAGATTAGCCAGCTCAGTAACCGTTTGGGGCGCATTCACCACATCGCGCCAGTTTGCTGGCAGGGCTATAGGCAGCGGGGCGAGGACAAAGGGCGGATGGTCAACGACTCGCCAATGCAAACTGCTCCAGGGCCATACTTCTGCACGAGCAACCAGGTTGGCGCGCAATGGGTTCCGCTCGACATACCGCGCTACGGTAAACAGATGGCCGTCGTTCTGGATTGGAAATGCCTTGAATCGACCCGTCCAGATGCGGCCCGAGGACTTGCACTTTTTGTGGTGTCTGGATGCATGGGCAGTCAGCATCCAATGAAGCCAAGCGGCCAGGTCAGATGCAGCGGACGGCCTGACCAACAAGTGGAAATGGTTGGGCATCAGGCAGACGGCCGCCACTTCCATGTGGTGCCGAGCTTGTGCGCGCCGCATCAAGTCGACGAATGAATCGAACTCCTGGGGCTCCGAAAACACTGTCGCGCGGTTATTCCCGCGATTTATGACGTGATAGTAGAGGCCACCAACGATCGAGCGGGCTGTCCTTGGCATCGCCAAAGAGTAGCGGCATCCCGAACGCCCTTCACTCGGCAAATGTCGAGAAAATATTAGGATTGACGATTGAACGCCGGGGTGGACTGCAACTCGGCCGGAAATGAGGCATGTCCCCATTTCCCCATTTCCCCATTTCTCACCTCATTGTCACCATTTCCTCCGCCGCGGTGGGGTGAATGGCCACCGTGTCGTCGAAGTCCCGCTTGGTGGCGCCCATGTGGATCGCTACCGCAAAGCCCTGGAGCATCTCGTCGGCCCCCGGGCCGATGATGTGGCAGCCCACCACCTTCTCGTCCGCGCCGGCCGTGACCAGCTTCATGCGGGTTTTCGGTTTCTGGTCAGTGATGCCGTTGTAGAGCGGGACAAACTCGGCGGTGTAGACCTTCACGCCAGCGCCGAAGCGCACGCGGGCCGTGGCCTCGCTGATTCCGCAAGTGCCGATCGGGGGGTGGCTGAAGATGACGGTGGGGATGTTCGTGTAATCGAGATGCCGGCCGGTCATACCGCCAAACACCCGATCCGCAGTACGGCGGCCGGCAGCTACGGCAACCGGGGTGAGCGCAGCGCGGCCGGTGACATCCCCCACTGCGTAGATGTGCGGCACGTTGGTGACCTGAAAATCATCGGTCGTGATGAAGCCCTGCGCATCAGTGCGCACGTCGGCGGCCGGAAGATCCAGGTCCGCCGTCCAGGGCTCCCGCCCCACGGCCCAGAACACCGCATCGAACGGCCCGTGGCTGCGGCCGTCGGTCGTCGCGAGGGCCAGCCCCGAACTGCTGCGCGAGAGGGCCGACGGCGTCGCCTGCCCAACCAGTCGGATGCCGTCCTCCGCCAGGGCTCGCAGCAGGCCTTCCTGCAGGTAAGCGTCGAAGTCCCGCAGCACGGTTTCCTGCCGGACCAGCAGTGTGACCTCAGAGCCGAGTGCACGCAGGGCCCCGGCAAACTCCACGGCGATGTAGCCCGAGCCGACCATGGCCACCCGCTGAGGCCTGCTGGTCAGCCTGAAAAAATCATCGGATACAAGACCGAGCTCGTGACCGGGAATCCCAGGCACTACCGGCCGGCCACCCGTGGCCACGATGATGTGCTTGCCGGTGAGGAGCCGGCCGCCCGCCTCCACGGTGTGCGGTCCGGTGAAGCGGCCCCGGGCAACGAGGTGGGTGATGCCCTTCTTCGCCAGATTCCGGTCGTAGATGGCGTTCAGGCGCTGGACGTAGGCCTGGCGTTTGGCCACGAAGCCGGCCCAGTCATGCCCGCGCACCGTCACATCGAAACCGTAATCCAGGGCGTCATCCAGCGCATGGGCAAGGCTGGCGGCGTTGAAGGTGATTTTCTTCGGGACACAACCCACGTTGACGCAGGTGCCGCCCAGCGGTGCGGGCTCGATAAGGGCCACCCGGGCTCCATACTCAGCGGCGCGCTGGGCCGCTGCGAGGCCACCACTGCCCCCGCCGATGGCGATCAGGTCGAATTCCTCGGTCATGGGCTGGCTCTGACTGTGCAGGGGTGGGGAGTGTATCAAGGGGCTCGTTTGGGGCCGGACAGGGTTTTCCGTTAGGCTTTCGGGATGCATGACAATCCCTTGCTTGCGACCTCAGGCCTGCCTGCCTTCGACCGGATCCTGCCGGAGCATGTGGAGCACGCCGTGCTCACCACCCTAGAGGCCAACCGGGTTGAACTGGAGCAGTTGCTGGCCGCCGCCGAGCTGACCGACCTGGAATTCGATGCCGCGGTGCTGCCCATCGAGCGCCTCAGCGAGCGGCTGCACAGGGTGTGGTCCCCCGTTGCGCATCTGCAGTCGGTCGCCAACACGCCCGAGCTGCGCGCCGCCTACAACGCC
>JBBQJK010000324.1:0-3453 GCA_038325835.1 Gammaproteobacteria bacterium | reverse complement strand
GCGACGGGTGTCGCCGCCATCGCCGTGCACGGGCGTACCCGCGAGGACTTCTTCCAGGGCAACGCGGAATACGCGAGCGTGGCCGCGGTGAAAGCCGCTGTGGGGATTCCCGTGATCGTCAACGGCGATGTGGACACGCCGGAGAAGGCGGCCGAGGTG
Source organism: Gammaproteobacteria bacterium (assembly GCA_038325835.1). Lineage (GTDB taxonomy): Bacteria > Pseudomonadota > Gammaproteobacteria > Steroidobacterales > SHZI01. The sequence goes on along the minus strand of JBBQJK010000324.1, from coordinate 3,294 downwards.
CTGCGCCTCACCGGCTGCGACGCCATCATGCTCGGGCGTCCGGCGCTGGGGCGGCCCTGGATCTTCCGGGAGATGGCTCACTACCTGGCCACCGGTAGCCGGCTGCCCGCGCCGGAGGCTCCCGAAGTGCAGTCGATCCTCCTTGGGCATCTCGAGGCCCTCTATTCTTTTTATGGCGAGCACCTGGGCGTGCGCATCGCCCGCAAACACCTGGGCTGGTACTGCCGGGAGTTGCCGGGCGGGGCGGCCTTTCGCAACGCCGTAAACCGGGTGGGTTCGGCTGCGGAGCAGCTGGAGATGACGACGGAGTTCCTGCAGCGCCACCCGGTCCGCGTGCTATCGTCCGCCGCATGACCAGCCTCCGATCCCCCGGTATGGCAACACGCCAGAGCTCCTCGTTCTGGGTGATTACCTTGGTGTTCCTGCACCTGTTTGCCGCGCCCTGCGCGACGGCGATGGTGCTGATGGCCGCCGATATGGACTGCGAGCATTGCCAGGCGATCGACGCGCCCGATGCCTGCGCGGTGGCGAGTGCCACCACAAGCTCGGTCATCGAGCACGTGGCATTTCATTCCGGTCCGTTCGACCCGCCCGCCCTGCTTCTTCCCCGGGCACTTCCGGACGCGTTGCCGGAAGCTGTAACGACAGGCCGATGGGTGCGCTCCCTCGCACCTCGCCACACCGGCGATCCTCCGCTCTACCTGATGTTTGGTCAGCTCCGCATCTAGCGATCTCCCCGCCGCCTTGTTGAATGGGGCCCCGTAGCCGTGGTTGGGCCCATCGCCGGCGAACCAGGAGATCTCCATGAACAGACGCAACGGGCAGGATGCCCGGCATTTCCCCTCAGGCATCGGGCCCGCTGATCCCGGTCGCCGCCGCTTTGTGCTCGGGGCCGCAGCCACTGGCCTCGTCGGCGGGCTGGGCCGGTGGCAACCGGCCAGCGCCGGCGATGACTCCCGTGTGCTCACTCACCTCAAGGGTACGGACTTCGCGCTGACGATCGGGCCGCTTCCCGTGCAGATCACGGACCGGAAGCGCGTTGCCGTGGCGGTGAACGGTTCGTTGCCCGCGCCAGTACTGCACTGGCAGGAAGGCGATACCGTCACTCTGCGGGTAACGAATCAGCTGACCGAGTCCACCTCGATCCACTGGCACGGCATCCTGTTGCCTACTGACATGGATGGCGTTCCGGGCCTCAGTTTTCCTGGCATCGCACCGGGCGAGACCTTCACCTACCGGTTTCCGGTCCGCCAGTCCGGTACCTACTGGTACCACAGTCATTCCGGTTTTCAGGAGCAGCTGGGCCACTATGGCGCGCTGGTGATTCATCCCCGGGCACCGGATCCCGTGACCGCCGACCGGGACTACGTGGTGCTGCTGTCGGACTGGACGGACGAGATTCCGGCCCGCGTCCTCGCCAAGCTCAAGAAGCAATCCGACTATTACAACTTCAACCAGCCCACGCTCGGCGATCTGTTTCGGGATGCCCGGCGCGAGGGCCTGAGCGCGGCGCTTGCCGAGCGGTCGATGTGGGGCGAGATGCGCATGAACCGCACGGATCTCGCCGATGTCAGTGGTTACACCTATACCTACCTGATGAACGGCAAGGCCCCGGCGGAAAACTGGACGGGGCTCTTCAGGCCCGGCGAGCGGGTGCGCCTGCGCTTCATCAATGCGGCGGCCATGAGCTACTTCGACGTGCGGATTCCCGGCCTGCGCATGACGGTCATCGCGGCGGACGGGCAGCCTGTCAAGCCTGTCGAGGTCGAGGAATTCCGTATCGCCGTCGCTGAGACCTTTGACGTGCTGGTGATGCCGGAGCGGGACGAGGCTTACACGATCTTTGCGCAATCGATGGATCGCACGGGCTTCGCCCGGGGCACGCTGGCGCCCCGGGAGGGGATGACGGCGGTGGTACCGGGTCTGGACAAGCGGGTGGAGTTGACGATGGCGGACATGGGCCACGATATGAGCGCGATGCCGCACGCGGATCCCCACGCGGGGCACGACATGGCCGACATGCCGGGCATGGATATGAGCGGGGCCGCAGGCACTGCTGCGGTCACTCACGCGCCGACCGAGACTGGCCCGGGCGTGGACATGCTCGCGATGAATCCCACCAACCGGCTGGCAGACCCCGGCGTCGGGTTGCGGGACAACGGCCGTCGCGTGCTTACCTACGCTGATCTCAGGAGTACGTTCCCCGATCCGGACGGTCGCGAACCCACCGAGACCATCGAGCTGCACCTGACCGGACACATGGAGCGGTACATGTGGTCCTTCAATGGGGTGAAGGCGTCGGACGCCGCGCCGATCCGCCTGCGCTTCGGTGACCGGGTGCGCTTCGTGCTGGTGAACGACAGCATGATGACCCACCCGATCCACCTCCACGGGTTGTGGAGCGACCTGGAAGACGAGCAGGGCAACTTCCAGGTGCGCAAGCACACGATCAGCGTCAAGCCCGGCGAGCGTGTGAGCTACCGGGTGAGTGCGGACGCGCTGGGGCGCTGGGCCTACCACTGCCATCTGATGATGCACATGGAAACCGGGATGTTCCGGGAGGTGCTCGTCCATGAATAGGTTCACGGTTGGGACGCTGCTGCTGACGGGCCTTTATCAGCCCGCAGTACTGGCGGAAGACATGGGGCATCAGGGGCACATGAACGACGATCCACTCGTGTGGATGGTTCTGGTTGACCAGCTGGAATGGCAGAACGCCTCACCGGATGACGCGCTGGCCTGGGAGGTGTCGGCCTGGGTCGGCCACGACACCGGGCGGGCGCTGTTCCGGTCCGAGGGCGAGATGACCGGGGGCGAGGTGGAGGGCGGCCGCGCCGAGTTGCTCTGGTCGAAGCCCATCGCCGCCTGGTGGAATATGGTAGCAGGCCTCCGGGAGGACTTCGGCACGGGTCCGGGACAGACTTATGGGCTGATCGGCGTGCAGGGCACTGCCCCCTACCGCTTGCATATCGGAGCGGATCTGTTTGGTGGCGAGCGGGGGCAATTCGGCACACGTCTGGAAGCCGACTACAAGATCCTGCTCACCAACCGGTGGATCCTCGTGCCCCGGGCCGAGCTCGAGGCCTTTGGCAAGGATGCTGCGGACCTCGGTATAGGCAGCGGCCTCAGCCAGCTGGAGCTGGGTCTGCGCCTGCGCTACGAGATCCGCCGCGAGTTCGCCCCTTACGTGGGCGTGGAATGGAGCGGCAAGTTTGGTGACACCGCTGATTTCGCCGAGGACGCTGACGAGTCCGCGCGGGACACGCGTCTGGTTGCCGGCCTGCGCGTCTGGTT
>JBBQJK010000323.1:0-3454 GCA_038325835.1 Gammaproteobacteria bacterium | reverse complement strand
ACGGTGAACGCCGGCGAGATTCCCCCCGAGCACTGGACCCAGAGTGCGACCGAGGGCGGCGGCCGGATCATCGGCGAGGGTTGTCACTTCGTGGACCTGCTGCGCTTTCTCGCCGGTGCGCCGATCCGCCGCACCGCTGCCGTGCGCATGGGCCCAGCGCCCGGCGTTGCCGTCCGGGATGACAAGGCCACGATCACCCTGGAGTTCGCGGACGGTTCCTTCGGCACGGTCCACTACCTCGCCAACGGCCACCGGTCCCTGCCCAAGGAACGCCTGGAAGTGTTCTGCCGGGGCGCGGTGCTCCAGCTGGACAACTTCCGGCGGCTGACGGGCTTCGGCTGGCCCGGGTTCAGCAAGCTCAACCTCTGGAAGCAGGACAAGGGCAACGAGGCTTGCATGGCTGCCTTCATCGCCGCGATCAGCGCCGGCCGGCCCTCGCCCATGCCCTTCGACGAACTCGTGGAAGTCACCCGGGCGACTTTTGACGCCGTCGAGGCCCTGCACAGTCGGGCATGACGGCCGGGCCCGACGACAGGCGGGATCTCGTCGCGGCAGCGGCGCCGGTGAAACCGGGGTTGCCGGCGCGTCTCGGCCTCTATTTCCACACGGTCCGGCATCTGCAGGTGAGCCAGATCGCCTGGCAGCTGAAACGTCGGCTATGGCCGCCGCGGCCGCCGGTGACGGGACCGGCGGTGCACTGGCGCGCTGGCGTGAGGTGCGCGCCGTTCCTGCCGGCACCCGAGGCGCTGGCCGCGGTCGGCCAGATCGCTTTTGTCGGTCAGACCCGGCCCTTCGCCCTGGAGCACCCTGACTGGGTGCAGTCCGACGCCCCGAAGCTCTGGCGCTACAACCTGCACTACTTCGATTACCTGGGCTGGCCGACGCTGGCCGACGCGGGCAAGGCCGCCCTGATCAACGACTGGAGCGCCCGGGTGCGGTTGGGCGCGGAGGATGCCTGGGAGCCTTACCCGATTTCCCTGCGGGTGGTGAACTGGCTGAAGTACGCCCTGGCACTGCCGCCTGGCGCCGTGCCCCCCGAGTGGGTGGCCAGCCTCGCGCACCAGGTCGCCGCCCTGGAGGGTGACCTGGAGTACCACCTGCTGGCCAATCACCTGCTGAAGAACGGCAAGGCGCTGGTCTTTGCAGGCGTGTGCCTCAAGGGACCCGCCGCGGAGCGCTGGCTCGCGCAGGGCCTTGAGATCACGCTCGCGGCAGCGGCGGAGCAGATCCTGCCTGACGGGGGGCACCTCGAGCGCAGCCCGATGTATCACTGCATCGTGCTGGAGGATTTTCTCGATGTGGTGAATCTGCTGGCGGCGAATCCTGAGCGGGTGACCAGTGAGGTGCTGGTGACCCTGCGTGACGCTGCCATTCGCGCAACAGGTTTTCTCCGCGCGATCTGCACCGGTGCGGATGACATCCCCCTCTTTAACGACGCGGCGTTCGGGATCACCCAGCCGGTGCGGGAGCTACTCGCCTATGCCGACCGCGTCCTGGTAGGAGCGCCTTCAGGCGCGATCGGAAATCTGATCGCGGCTGAAGCCGCTCCTACCGCCGCGACCCCGATTCCGGTCGCGGCTGAGGCCGCTCCTACGGGCGCGCGAATATTTTTTCCCCACACGGGCTACTACGGCTACCGCCACGGTGGCGACAGCCTGATCATCGACTGCGGGCCCGTGGGTCCCGACTATCAGCCCGGCCATACCCATTGCGACACGCTGAGCTACGAGCTGCACGTGGGCGGTGTGCCCATCGTCGTGGACAGCGGCACCTTCGACTACGAGCCGGGTGCGTTTCGTCACTACCTGCGCAGCACCGCCGCGCATAACACCGTGCGCATCGACGGGCAGGAGCAGTCGGAGATCTGGGGCGCCTTCCGGGTGGCGCGGCGGGCCCGGCCCCGGGCCGTCACGCTGGGTGAATGGGACGCGGGCCGGCTGCGGTTCGCGGGCGAGCATGACGGCTATGAGCGCTTGCCGGGGCGGCCCGTCCATCGCCGGGAGGTCGTGATGGAGACGGGGCGCTGGACCGTCCGCGACAGCGTCACCGGTGCGGGGCGCCATCGGGTGGAGAGCTTCCTGCACCTGCACCCTGCTGTGGGCTGTAAGCAGTTGACGGACCGGGAATTCCGGCTGACGGCACCCGGTGGCGTGGTGCTGCGCCTCAAATTCGGCCCGGAAGGCAAACTGACACTCGCGAGCGGTTACTATTGCCCGAGATTCGGGGAGCGACTGGCGTGTGGGGCGCTGGTCCTTGAACACACAGCCGCCCTCCCGGTGGAATTTACGTACGGGTTCGAGCGGCTCTGAATGCGCATTCTGTTTCTTACCCATTACTTTCCCCCCGAGGTCAACGCGCCGGCGAGCCGCACCTTCGAGCACTGCCGCGAGTGGGTGCAGCAGGGCCACGAGGTGCACGTGCTCACCTGCGTGCCGAATCATCCCGCCGGGCGCATCTACCCGGGCTTCCGGAACCGGTGGCTTCAGCACGAAGACGTTGCGGGCATCCACGTCCACCGGGTGCTGACCCTGCCCGCGGCGAACGCGGGTCTCGTGGCCCGGAGTGCGAACTACCTGCTCTATCTGCTCATGGCGACCCTCGTGGCCCCCACGCTGCCGAAGGCTGATGTGGTGATCTCCACCTCGCCCCAGTTTCTCTGCGGGCTGGCGGGCTATCTGGTGAGCGGCCTGAAGCGGGCGCCCTGGGTGCTGGAGATCCGGGATCTCTGGCCCGAGTCCATCGTGACCGTGGGCGCCATGCGGGAAAGCTGGATGACCCGGGTCCTCGGCAGGCTGGAGGCTTTTGCCTACCGGAAGGCTGACGCGATTGTCAGCGTGACGGAGTCCTTCGTGCCCCACATCGAAGCCCGGGGTGGCGCGGGCAAGGTCACGGTCATCACCAATGGGGTAGACCTCGCGTTCTACGCGCCCCGGGACGATGGCGGCGCGCTCGCTACGGAGTTTGGCGTGGAGGGCAAGTTTGTCGCCGCCTATGTGGGCACCCACGGCATGGCCCACGGCCTCGACACGGTGCTGCGGGCGGCGGAGCGCCTGCGGGACGACTCCCGGATCGCCTTCCTGCTGGCGGGGGACGGCGCCGAGCGGGAACACCTGATCCAGCAGCGGGACCACCTGCGCCTCGGCAATGTCTTCATCGTCGGCCAGCAGCCCAAGGAGCGGATGCCGGGGATCTGGGCCCTGACGGATGTCAGTCTCGTCCTGCTGCGCAAGCGCCCGACCTTCGAGTCGGTGATTCCCTCCAAGATCTTCGAGGCCATGGCCATGGCACGCCCCATCATTCTCGGGGTGCGGGGTGAGAGCCGGTTTTCCCGTCAGGGCTAATCACCACCGATCGCACGTCAGCCTCATGACCTCGGAGTACGAGTGGTTTAATGGCATTTTTCAATCGCCTAGTTCTCTTTCTGCTGCCCCTGGCAATTCTTCTTTTAGGGGTG
>JBBQJK010000322.1:0-3455 GCA_038325835.1 Gammaproteobacteria bacterium | reverse complement strand
GATCGGCAAAACCACCATCCTCAATACCGTCATGGAGGAATTGGGGCCGGGCTATGTCACGGCCAAGCTCGTCCACACGACGCTGTCGCACATAGAACTGCTCCAGGCCCTGCTGTCGGAGTTCGGCATGCCGAACTACCGCAAAAAGAAGGTGATGCTCCTCGATACCCTCCGCGCCTTCTTCCTTGAACAAAACAGGGATGACAAACACGTCGTCATCATTGTCGACGAGGCCCAGAACCTGAGTTCATCGGCGCTGGAGGAACTGCGTCTTCTCTCCTGCATTGACACCAGCGACCGGCGCATCGTCTCAATCGTGCTAACCGGTCAACCGTCCCTCGACGATCTGCTGGATGCTCCAGGACTGACGCAACTGCGCCAGAGGGCGCGGCTTCGGCAACGCCTTGACGCAATGGTCGAAGCTGAGACAGTCGAGTACATCAAGCATCGGCTGGCGATTGCTGGCGGCAGTTCGGATGAGATCTTCGAACCGGAGACTCTGCCGGAGATTCACAGGCTTACTTCCGGCATTCCGCGCCTGATCAATACCCTGTGCGATACCGCCCTCACCGCCTGCATGGTTGAAGGCCGACACCGGGTGGACCTCGAGGTGGTCGATAACGTCGTGCACGAACTGCGCTGGCAGTGGTTTGAGGAAGCGCCCGGCGGCGAGAAGGCGGCCCGCCCGTCGACCACCCCTTCACCAGACGGCACAGTCAGCGTCATGGCCTACCGTTCCGGCCAGCTCCTTGAGCAGGTGGAGGCCCACAGCTTTCCCTTCGTCATCGGCCGGGGCAATGCCAACGACCTGGTTATTATTGACAAGGAAGTCAGCCGCAGACACGCGTTGATCGACTGCATCGGCGGTATCTACGTGGTGGAAGACCTGAACAGCAAAAATGGCATCCTGGTAAACCAGAAGCCCCGGGCCCGCGCACTCTTGCGCTCTGGCGATATCATCTCGTTCGGCTCTGTCGACGTCGTCTTCTATCTGGAGCGCAAGCGGCCTGCCAAGGCCATCACCCGCGCTGCGATGGAAGACAAACCCCACGGGGACATGGGTGACGACACGGGCAAGCAGCCCATTCACGGCACGGATGTTGACGACGGGGACAAGGACACGCAGCGTCTCTCTGGTCTCTCCTAAGGGCCCAGGTTACGAGCGGGCTAATGCCCGTCCTGCTTGCGCACAGTCCCAACCGGCAGGGTCGCTCGTTCCCCCGCTGAATCGACTCCATCCGACGGCCAGCGACGCGCACTGCCGGACATACTCGTTCCCCTGCCCCACACCACCACTTCGAGTGTCTGCAGCAGGATCAGCAGGTCCGTGATGATGTTCGTGTTCTTGATGTAGTAGAGGTCGTACGTCAGCTTCTCACGGGCGTCATCCATGGAGGCACCGTAGGGAAAATTCAGCTGCGCCCAGCCGGTCAGCCCGGGACGGATGCCATGCCGGTAGGGGTAAAGCGGCTCCTGACGGGAGAGCACGTCAACGAATTCGGGCCGCTCCGGGCGCGGCCCCACCACACTCATATCACCCCGGATCACATTCAGCAGCTGGGGCAACTCATCCACCCGGAAGCGGCGGATCAGCCGGCCGATCCGGGTGACACGGTCATCGTTCGCTGAGGAAAACCGTGGGCCGGTGCCTTTCTCGGCATCTACCCGCATGCTGCGAAACTTCATCAGTTCAAACACATAGCCAGTACGGCCAACGCGCTTCTGCCGGTACAGGACTGGTGCAGAAGTGCCACCACCGAAACGGATCGCTACCGCCGTCATGATCAGGATCGGAGAGGTCAGCAGGAGGAGAACGGAGCTGAAGACCAGGTCGAACAGGCGCTTGAGCCAGCGATACAAGATGTCTGTCTGGCTGCTCTTCTCGTACAGCAGCCAGCTTGGGCGTAATACGTCGAGATCCAGCCGCTCGGTTTCGCGCTCCAGAAAGTCCATCACGTCGGTAACCGGCACGCCCCGCTGCTTCTGGTTCAGGAGAAACTCAAGCGGGAGAAAACCCCGACGATCATCGAGCGCGACGACAATTTCATCGAGCCGCCGTGTTAGCCGTGCCTCCTCCGGCGTGAGCAGAGGCTCAATGCCCAACCCGCTCGCCACGCGCCGATCCTCAGACGAGGCCACGATAAAGCCCACGACGTCGAAGCTGCGGCGGTCGGCTCGCCGCCGCAGCCTGTAGATCCTGCCAGCGGCCTCGCCAGCTCCCACTACCAGCACCCTGCGCTTGATCGGATTGAAATCCAGGAGACGCAGTATCCCCAGGCGCACAGCGAAGAGGGGCAGCACCGCAATACCCATTGCGAGCGCCAGCGCACCACGGCCGAAGGCGACGTGCGGGACCAGGTAAAACAGCACGATGCTGATGAACCCACCGACGATCACGCCAAGAATCGCCCGAACTGCCCCCTCGGATCGCGTGGGCCGCTGCCTCGGGCGGTAGAGGCCCATGGTCAGCATCCCGATGACGAGACTGGCAGTGAAGACCAGGGCCCGCAGCGGCAGGGAGCCTACCGACTGGGCAACAAGGCTCCAGTCGAAGGAGAAGCGCAGCCCGACCGCCAGGACAAAAGCCAGCGCGCCGACTATCGAGTCGCCCAGGACCAGAGCGAGGACCGTCGTAGGCAGGCGCCGAAGGGCTGCACTTCCCCAGCTCATGCGTGGCGATCCTTAGGGGCAGCAGCGTTCAATGGCGGACACTCTGGACTTCAGTGAAAGAAACAAGTGGCTGCAGTGATCCCCCATCCTAGTGCCCAGCGCGGGCCCATACCAGTGACGGCTCGAGGCGAGACCCGGAAACAGCCATATAACGAGCCGCTCCAAGACGACACCCGGGCGGGTCAGATGATTTCGACCGTTGGAATGGGAATCACAAACTTTCCGCCCCAAGCCCTTACGGGGCTCATTTTCTCAACGATTTCAGCACGCAGATTCCAGGGGAGAATCAGGACGTAGTCGGGCTTCTGCTCCAGAATGGCCCCCGGAGCCAGAATCGGGATACGCGTTCCCGGGGTCCAGGTACCCTGCTTGGCGGGATTCCTGTCGACCGTAAAGTCCAGAAAGTCGGTGCCAATACCGCAATAGTTCAGAAGGGTATTGCCCTTGCCGGGAGCGCCATAGCCGGCAACCCGCTTGCCGGCACTCCGAGCCTCGATCAGGAAGGCCAGCAAGTGGCGCTTGGTGGCATAAACGCGCTCCTGGAAGCGGCCGTAGAGCGCCAGGTTGTCGATCCCTGCGGCGCTCTCCGTGGCCAGCAACTCCTGGACTCGGGCCCCGACAGGCCGTCGGCCCGAGGTTATCGGCTGGACGTACACCCGTATCGAGCCGCCGTGGGTCGGCAGTTCGCGAACGTCGAAGACCTGCAGACCATGGCGGGCAAAGACGGCGCGGACGGTGAGAAATGAAAAATACGAGAAGTGCTCGTGATAGATGGTGTCGAACTG
>JBBQJK010000321.1:0-3463 GCA_038325835.1 Gammaproteobacteria bacterium | reverse complement strand
GAATCATTGACAATTTCCATGGGCTCCTCGGCGCTGCCGAACAGGAGCTCGGCGCCGACCGCATACGCGAACATCACGATCAGACGATGCTCCGGGTGCGCCGGCTCATTGAACGTGGCCAGGCCGAAGCCAGGTTCCGCTCAGACCAGCCAGCCGAATGGCTCACGGCCTGCTTCTTCGCGATCCTCCACGGTGCGGCTACGGAAATCCGGGAAGGACGGCTAAGCGAGGACGCGGCGGCGAAGGTCATCCCCGCTACGGTCCAAGCCCTTGTGTCTGTCCCTGCCGCACCGGGGTCCCGACATCCCTGACTCCATGCCGCGGGCCTGCCGAAGTTGAAGGCCATGCCCGAACAACCCCGTTGTGTCGAATGTCCTGCCCGTCATCCCTGCGAATCTCCACGATGCGGTTGCGGGGGTCTGAAGAACTGGATCCCCGGCCCTTGGGAACCTTGCTGTCACGGGCACGATGGCGGCGGCACCCCATCGTGCCCGCGTGGACTTTGACGGACACTTCATCAGGCGCCCGGTGAGGCTTTGGCACCTCCACGACCCGCACGACAAACGAAGCCGTAAAAACCGCCATTCCGGCTAACGGTCACAGCTGAAACTGTCTTGCCTCCAGCCATATCGGGACTCATTGATCGGCATCTATCTCGCAACCCGTGGGATCATGCAGCTCCGGCAACTCCGGCCCGCTGTCGTGGATGGCGAGGCTGTGGTGTGGTCCGGTGGCCGGCTGGATTTCGAAGCGCTGCAGCGCCGGCTAATCGCGGGCAAGGGCCTTCGGGCCCTCGTCCGGGAACTGCCGGCCAGCTTCGCCGGCTTCGACGTTCTCAGCGTCGCCGGCCATGACACCAGAGCACTGCCGCTGCGGGACCGCCGGGCACTGCTCGAGGAACTGGCCACGGAATGGTCCCCTCCCCTGTCCCTCTCCCCCACGACGTCCGATCCCGAGACAGCGAAGCAATGGATGAACGATCTGGCGGCGGCGGGTGTCGAAGGCCTATTAATTAAGAGCTCTACGCAACCCTATGAGTCGGGCAAAAGAGCCTGGTTTAAGTACAAGACGCGAACCAGCGTAGATGTCGTGTGAACTCTCGCCATGTCGTGCGTGTTGCAAAGAGGATTCATGAGATCGGTCGTACTGTCGGGCCATTGTCGAAATCTGGCGGAGGAACGTGGTGGCTGCGCCCGGCAGGGCCAGGGCATCCATGGCCAGCAACGGGCAAAGGAACCACCCTGGACCGCTTCAATAGGGATCCATCCCGGGTAACACTGACACTGATGGAACCATTCGTTGTGGAGGTCGCGGCCGATACGGCATGGTCCGGCAGGTCATTCAGGCATGCGCTCAGATCCCACCAGATGCGCGACTCGAGCTGGACCCGGCGGAGGTCGAGACTCCCACCAATGGCTAAAATTTGGGAGTGGAAGTTACCTTGACCGTGAAGTGGTGCTCTGCGAGGTAGTCGGCCCAGCGTTTCAGCGAGGTGATTGTGTCGGGGAATTCAAGCCCGTGCTGCTGTGCGAGTTCCCGGGCGGTGCCGCTGGGGTACCGGTTGGTCGATAGAAAGCTCAGTGTTTCTGGCTCAATGCCGCTCAGGCTGGCAGGGAGCATTTTTACGATGCCTACAGGGACCCTTAGGCGCGGGACCCTGACCCGGTAGTGATTTCCAAGCAAAGCCAGCAGGTCCGGTAGGGACGGGGTGTTGTCATCGAGTACCCAATAGGATTTCCCTTCCGCCGCATGAACAGTTGGCACCATGGCCAGGAACCGCGCCAGGTAATCGACGGGGACAACGGGGACAAAAGTCGCTGGTCCTCCCGCCATCGCGCGCAGGCGGAATTTGTCAAATCAAATGAGACGTAGTGGTTGTTGTAAATGCACCGAGGGCGCGGCTCTTTTTGCCGGGTCGTTGATCGCCGCCTTCAGCGGCAGCGGAGGTGCGGCAGGACGGCGGACAAACCGCTCGGGATGCGCGCCGTACGCCCGGTCCAGGGTGTGCTGGCGTTGTTCACGCACGTCCTCGGCCGTGCCGTAGTGCACGCTGGCCGGGGTGTGATAACCGATCCCGGAATGCCTGTGCTCGTGGTTGTAGTAGGCGGTGAATCCTTCCATCCAGGTCCTGGCCTCGTTCACGGAGTCGAACCGTTCCGGGTAGTCAGAGGTGTATTTCATGGTCTTGAATTGGGCCTCGCTGAACGGATTGTCATTCGATGTATGGGGTCGGGAATGCGACCTGGTGATATCCATGTCCACCAGCATCGAGGCCAGGGCCTTGGACGTCATCGCCGCCCCACCATCGGCGTGCAGGTACCACAGAGGGTTACCACCGGTCTCGGCGACAATCTCCTGCACGAGGTCCGCGGCCAGCTGGCCGTCCTCGATACGCTCGATGCGCCAGCCCACCACGTAACGGGAAAAAATATCCAGCACCACGTAGGCGTGATACCAGATTCCCTTCGCCGGGCCACGCATCTTCGTTATATCCCAGGACCACACTTCGCACGGTTTTGTGGCCATGAGCTCCGGAATCACCTTGGTCGGATGAGTGGCTTGCCGTCGGCGTTCCCCGCCCATCTTCGCGTCCGCCAGCACGCGATACATGGTGCGCTGCGAACACCAGTACCGCCCCTCGTCCAGCTCACGGACATAGACCTGGGTCGGTGAAAGGTTCGCGTAGTCCTGGCGGTTGAGCACCGACAGGATCTCGGCACGCTCGGCCGGCGAGAGCTCCGCCGGGTGCTGGGCCTTGGGCCAGGGCCCGTGCATCCGGGGCTTGGGCGCGGCCTGCCGGTGATGGGTGGCCCGGGAGCGGCCCACCAGCCTGCAGGCCCTCACCACCCCGAGGTGCCCGGTCAGTTCCGTTGCGGTTGCTGATTGCCACGACTGGTGTGCGGTGCTGGTGATTGCGCGTTCTTCGATGAGAGAGCTTCCAAGAACGCGACTCCTTTTCCCAAGGTATCCAGGGCGGCATCCGAGGAAGCCAACTTCCCGCGGGTCCGCTCGTGTGCGGCCCGCTCCGCGACCAGGTCCTTGGTCAGCTGGGCGATCTGGGCCTGCTCGTCCGTGTTCTTCGGCCGGCCCCGGCGTGCCGCCGGCTTCGCGAGCCTGCCCGCATCGAACGCGGCCCGCCATTCCTGGATATGGGAATCGTAGAGCCGTTCGCGGCGTAGCACTGCGCCCTTGGAACCGTTCGGTGCCGCATCGTATTCCTGGACGATCGCGCGTTTGAACTCGGCGGTAAAGGTCCTGCGTGCCGACCGGTTGGAACGCTGTGTGTGATCGACTATTCGTAGGCCGTTTCAGCTTGGAAATTCTGCCGAGTTGGTGGCTGGTTTCCTGCCAAAAGAGCGCTAAGAATCAGGCCAGGCAATTCCCCTCCAGATCATGGATTCGGGGAGTGCGCAGATATAGAGATCACCCGGTGGCCCGGGCCGTTTCCAGAGTGTTGGGAACA
>JBBQJK010000320.1:0-3470 GCA_038325835.1 Gammaproteobacteria bacterium | reverse complement strand
ACCACGTCGTCGGGCGTCAGGACAAAGCGGTGACTGCGAACGCCGGCAGTCTCCGCCGCCTCGTTGATCCACGGTTCCTCGGAGAACTTCGGGTCGTCGAAGATGATGGAGAACGCGTCCATGTTGGCGCCTGCTTGCCGGACCGCCAGCAGATTGACTATCGACGAGTCGACGCCACCGGACAGTTGGCATCCGACTTTCCGATCACTCAGCAGTTGCATTCGCACGCTTCGACCGAGCCGCTCCTCCAGCCCGTCGAGGGCCGCAGAAAACGACGGGTCTGGTGCCGGGCTTCGTTCGGGTACGGTCCAGTAGATGCCGCGTCGCTGGCCGTCGGGCGCGAAGCGCATCCAGCCGCCCGGAGGAATTTGCTGGACCCCGCGCAGGAGGTGACCGTCCCAGGCGCAGTAGCGATAGGCCAGGTACTCGTCCACCCGGTCCGGGTCGATGGTGCGTTCGAACCCCGGGTAACCGAGGAAGGCCTTGGCCTCCGACGCGAACAGCAGCGCGCCGTTCACCTCGCACCAATACAGCGGCTTTATTCCCAGCCGGTCCCGCGCCAGCCACAAGGCGCCGATCCGCAGATCGACGATGGCGATCGCAAACATGCCATTGAGTCGCTGAAGCATTCCTTCGAAGCCATGGCGCTCATAGAGGCGCAGGCAGACCTCGGTGTCGGAAGAACTCCGGAAACGGAAACCGTCAGCTTCGAGCCCGGGCCGCTGCTCAAAAGCGTTGTAGACCTCGCCGTTGAGCACGATGATCACCGTGGCGTCGTCGTTGGTCATCGGCTGATGACCGTTGGGGGACAGGTCGAGAATGCTCAGGCGATTGAAGCCCAGGCCACCTTCGAGGCCGGACGGATCACCAGCTGGAGAGACCGCGTCGACCTCCGCAGAGCTGCCCTTCGTGAGCGAGAACAGGCGAATCCCCTGGTCGTCGGGCCCGCGATGGCGCTGCATTCCCGACATCCTTCGCAGCGCGCTGCCATCGACAGGGGCGCCGGCGGCACTATAGATCCCGACAAGCCCGCACATCAGGCAAGAATCTCGTTGATCTGTGTCGTAAACCGCTCTCGGAACTTTTCGGCAGTGAACAACGTGTGCAGGCGCTCGAAGCCACGCTGCCCCATTGCCCGGGCACCCTCTGCGTCGTCGAGCAATCCCAGAATCGCGCCCGCCAACTCATCCTGATTCCGGGGGTCGCGAACCAGAACCCCGGTGACACCGTGTTCGATCACGTCCTCCGTCCCCTGGTCAAAGCACCCGAGGCAGGGTTTCGCGGCGTTCATTGCTTCGAGATACACGAGCCCAAACCCTTCCTGCGTGCTGGGCATGACGAAGGCATAACACTGCCGGAACAGGGCCTGCAACACCGTGACGGCGACCTGGCCTGGCAGGAACACCTGGCTCCCCAGGTGCAAGCGACGAACTTAGCTAACGAGATTCTCGTGATCCCCGCCGCTCCCGGTAAACACGAGCTGGACGCCCGGGTGCTGCGCCAGCACGCGGGGCAATACGGCAAGGACCTCGAGGTGCCCTTTCTGGCGCTCCGTGGGGTCCATCCGGGCCGCCAGCAACAAGACCCGCTGCCCGAGTTGCCGGATCACGCCGTTACAGTCCGGGAGGGAGAGGGGTTCGGAGGCAGGCCCCGGGGGCGTGTCATTCAGGTGAAAGCCCGGATGTAGTCCCAGGGGGCAAGCCGCGACCCGGGCGTTTGGAAACCGGGCCTTGATCTTCTTTCGGGTGAATTCCGAGTTGGCCAGCACCCGTTCCGCGCTTCGCAATGACCAGGAATCCGTCCATTTGACGGTGCGCCAGTTTTCCCACCCGTGGGCAAAGATGGCGGTCCGCGAGTGCCCCAGAAGCGCAAGAGGCAACAGGGCGCGGGCCACGTTGACGTGATCGAAGACGAAGAGCGGCTTGTCGCTGGATCGGCGCCACAGGTCCATGGCCATGGCGTAGCGGTTGGAACGAAAGGCGCGATACTCGACCCCGTCGGGCAGGGACGCTGGCCGGTCATCGTCCTTCTCGTGGTAAGCGAGCACCGTCAGCAAAACGTTGTGCGCTCTGGCGATGGCTACCAGAGCTATGATGATATTCAGGTTCACTACTGCGATCCCGCCATGCAGTCCAGCGGCGCCTGTCATGGCAAAGACGATGGCTGGGGAGCGCATGGTCGACGTCTGTTCCTGATTTACGGTCATTGTTGTCATGGTTATAGTACACGGGCCGTGCAACTGTCTGGTTCCGACCCGCCCGGAGAGACAACTTGGCAACCACGTTGACCCTTCGCATCGCGGGACGAGTTGCCAACGGCGGGCACGCCTTACTTCGCCGACGTGACGGATCGCACGGGTAGCCGATACATCATTCCCGATACGTTGATTCTTGAGTCGATGTATCGCGGCACCATCGACGGCAATGGCTCCCTGCGCCTAACGCAAAGGGCCAACCAGTTTCCCCGGCGCCCCGGAGACAAAAAACGTCAGTACCGTCGTGATTGCGACAGAACCCAGGGTGCCAAGCGCTGCTCCCAGGGCGCCGAGCGGCGGAATCAGGATGAAGAACAGGACGACGGCCGAGATGGCGGCAGCAACCTGCAGGACCAGCCGCTTCCGGGAGTGCCCGTGGTCAAACAGAATGAGCTCGACGGACTGCTGGAGCATCTGCAACGCATAAGCGGCAGCGATCCACGGCAGCAGGTCGGCGGCAGCCCGGAACGACCGTCCGAGCAGCAGAGCGGCCAGTGGCTGCGCCAGGAGGGTGACGAGCAGCCAGCCGCCTGCCGCGATACCTGCAGTCACCAGCATCCAGGACCGCAGGATGCGCCGTTCCTCTGCCAGGTTGCCCTGGGCGACAGCGTCGTACAAAACCGGACGCAAGGTCGTGTGGACAAGTGAGCTCGCGGCAATAAAGGGCTGGCTGCCGATGGCGTAGGCCGCCCAGTACAAACCAACGACCTCCGTGCCCCAGTGGGCCGCCAGGACATAGCGATCCCCCATGCTCATGGTCCAGTTGAGGATGGCCAGCGGTACGAGCGGCGTGGCATAGCGCAGAAAGGCGGAACGGTGACTGGCGATCCAGGCCTCAGCTGCCCCCGCGGCCGCGGCAGGGGTGTTTGCTGTGGCCTCGCCTGCAACGATCCGGCGCCGGAACAGCAGGCCTGTCGTGGCGGACCCTAACGCGAAGCCAAGCACCACCGGCAAAGCGGACGGTCCCAGCAGCACTGCCAGCCCGACGGCCGCGCCATTCCGCGCCAGGGCATCGAACGCGTAGCGCTGGGCGTAGTCGCGCTGACGACGCGCGCCATTCAGGAAGGCCGACTCGTAATTGCGCCACGCGTCGAAGGCCACGACGAAAGCCACGGCGAGAAAAAGCGCGAACGACACAGGGCTGGACCCGAACAGGCTCCACCCCAATCCGGCCAGCAGCAGCAGGGCAGCGATGCCGATGACGCCCCGACGGACA
>JBBQJK010000319.1:0-3481 GCA_038325835.1 Gammaproteobacteria bacterium | reverse complement strand
CGATGGCCCGACTGAGTGAGAAGGCGAACGTCGTGTCTTCCGAGCGTTTGCGCAATTGGGCATAGCCGACGAAGTTGCGAGCCTCATTGCTGATGGAGCAGCTGTCTGCCACCGAGCAGGGCGCGCCGGTGAGTGGGTCCTGTCCAAAGGTTATTCCGGAGATGTCAGCGCCGCTTCTGGTTGTACCTACAGTGATGCTGCCGGTCAGCGTTGCCGAGAAGGTGTAGTCGTAGGCAGCCGTGAGGCCAAAGGAATCGGTTGAGTTCTGGATCCTGGAGCCCGGATTGTTGGCGGTAAAGTTGCCGCCGTTCAGTGCGAGCACGAAGGAACTCTTGGGATTCAGGTAGTGGCGGATCGCCAGTTCGACCGATGAATTGCTGTAATCGACGTAGAGGGGTGTGACCGCGGTTCGCAGATTATCCTCGTTGTACGTTGTGTCTGACAGTTGGCCCGTAAGGCTGAGGGCATTGAGGGTGGAAACCTGAAAGGTCAGAGACGGCTGATAGCTCCAGGTTTTCTGCGTGGCATTGCTGTACCTGCCGGTCGTGCCGTTCACGGGTGGCGGCGCGCCAGGCTCGTCCGGCGCCGCGGTCTGGAAGTCACTGGTAATAATCAACGTATCCTGGAAGAAGACGTTGAGGCCGACACTACCGCGGCTCCCGGTGTGAGCTGCCAGGAAACTCAGGTAGGTGTAATCGTTATTGAGGTCATCGTTGGCTTTCAGGTAGTCCGTGCGCCTGAGCCGCGGTTCGAGTGAGACCGTGGTGTTCGGGGTCTTCCAGGAGCCTTCCGTCCGGACGTCAATATAGGTGCCGAGTACGTCGTCCCCGCCATCCGGATTCACGGCCTCCTGCTCGCTGGTGAGGTAGCGCGGGTTCGTCTGGTAGGTGATGCCCGCTTCGACCTGAGGCGTGAGCTGCCAGTAGGCAAGGGCCTGGGATACCGGCAGTACGACCAGCACAGAGACGCAGAAAACGGCAGCCCCGGGAAGCAGTGCCGACGGGCTGGGCCGCGATGGAACTCCGGAGCGGCTCACGGCACCAGTACAGTATCGCCAGGCTTCAGCACGATGTTCTGCTGCAGGCGCCTGCCTGCGGCCACGTCACTGTAGGAAAAGGAGATTGCCTGCTGTGTAGTGCCCTCGCGACGCAGGATCTTGATGCTGTCGAGCTGGGCGAAGGGTGTGGTCCCGCCAGCCATGCTAAGCGCTTGGATCACGTCCACGAAACGATTGATGGGGAATTCCCCGGGCCGGTTTACCTGGCCAAGCACGTAGACCTTGCTGCCTTTCGGATCCATCACGGCGACGCTGACCACGGGATCTGGCACGAAGCGGGCCACCCGGTTGCCCACTTCACGGCGGACATCCTCGATGGTCCGTCCTTCGGCCCGTATATCCCCTGTGAGGGGGAACGAAAAGTAGCCGTCTGGCCGGACCATGGCCTGCTTCTGCAGGTCCTTTTCATTCCAGATGCTGATCTCCAGGATGTCACCCGGGTTGACGGTGTACCCTCCCGCCTCCTGGGCTGCCGGTGCAATGGCTGGTGCGCCAGCGGCGGTTGGCACATCACTGGCCGCCTCAACTGTCGCTGCAAGCCCCGGGAGCCCCAGGAGCGCCAGCAGCGCGGGCCAGGCAACAGCACGTAGTCCTTTACTCATTTCGTCACTCCCGACAAGGGCCCTGGTTGGGGCCATGGGCTGGCCCGGACATTACCGAATGGACAGCTTGATTATCCAAGTCATGCCCAAGGTATAGACTTTCAACGGCATTGTACCGGCCTTTTTCCCTCGCGGCGATGCTTGACCGTCGCAGTTTGCCGGATCAGAACTGCGGTCCAGCCCCCGTGTGTGAGGCGAGTCGCAGACAGCCTCTTGACGCCCAGCCTAGTGTGCAAACTGCGGTAGTTGTGACCCCCTTATGCCCCCCGAACTGGCACCACTGGCTGCCCTGGCTGCGACGATTGTCCTGATCGTCCTCCTGCGCCCGCTTGCGGTTTACTCGGGGCTGGTGGATGTCCCCAGCCAGCGGAAGAGCCATCAGGTGCCGACCCCTCTGGTCGGGGGGCTGGCCATGTTTGGCGGACTCCTCCTGGGCTTTTTTCTGAGTAACAACGGACCCGACGGGCTGAGCGATCGCGAGGTCTACAGTTTCTTCGGGGCTGGGCTGCTACTCGTTGCCATAGGCGTGATCGATGACTTCCTTGAGTTGTCGCCAGCCGTCCGCTTCGTTGCCCAGATCCTGGCCGCCCTGCTCATGATCTTTGGTGCCGGCATCGTCCTGACGGATCTTGGGTCGATGACCCCGTCCGGGGACTTGCTGCAACTGGGAGTTATGGCAGTTCCCTTCACGGTCTTCGCCACGCTCGGCATCATCAACGCCCTCAATATGTGTGACGGACTGGATGGCCTGAGTGGCAGTCTCACGCTGACCTCACTCTCTGGTCTGATCATGGTCGCGTCCATCTGGGGCAGCCCGGCCGATATGGAATTGCTGCCGATCCTGGGCGCAGCGATTCTCGGGTTCCTGCTGTTTAATCTGCGGATCTTCGGCCGGGAGCGCGCCTCGGTGTTCATGGGTGATGCTGGCAGCATGTTCCTGGGACTGGCCCTCACCTGGTACGCCATCTCGCTGTCCCAGGGTGAAGCCCGCGCGCTGCGGCCATCGGCAGCCTTGTGGTTTCTGATGGTCCCCATCTTTGATGCGGTTGCCATGATGCTCCGCCGGATACTGAAGGGTCGGTCACCGTTCGCAGCCGACCGGGAACATCTGCACCACGTCTTTCTGCTCGCCGGCTTCTCTGTCAACGACACCGTGGCCGTGATGACCGGCTTCGCCAGCTTTGGCGTGTTTGTGGGTCTTGCGAGCATCTATTTTGAGATCCCGGAACTCCTGGTAGCCCTGGGCTTCCTGCTCACGGGTATGGGCTATTTCTGGATGATTACCCACTCCTGGAAAGTCATGCGTTTCCTGCGCACATCGATCTCGCGGCGACAGGCCGGTATCGACCGCAGAACTGGCCTTGGCACCGGCTACTCCGGCATTGAACGCCGCTCCGGGCTGGACCGTCGCGCCAAGAAGCCCTGACTCTGCCAGGCGGTGGTGAGCCAGTAGCCGCCCGCCTCGGCAAACCTTCCCGTGACCGTGTCCGGGCCAATCAACGCCGCTGCTTTCCCATGCCCACGGGCGTGGAACCGCTCTTCCTCCGGGTCGAAGAGAATCTCCAGGTCGGGAAAATCGAGGAAGATGCCCATCTGGGGAGCAACGCACTTGTAGACACTTTCCTTGGCACTGAAGATCAGTTTGGCCTGGCGCAGGGGCTCGGGCGACGCTGCCAGGCGGGACAGTTCCTCTGGCCGGCAGATGCGCTTCACCAGGTCGCTGTCCAGCGGCAGACCCGGCTCCAGGTCCACACCCAGAGCACGCACCAGCGTGCAGGAGGCGGCAACCGCGAGCACCAGTTCTCCGGCATGGGAGATACTG
>JBBQJK010000318.1:0-3515 GCA_038325835.1 Gammaproteobacteria bacterium | reverse complement strand
CATCGGGCCGGCGGACCTCACCACGCTGACGGCGGCGGTAGGAGCGGCTTTAGCCGCGACCCGGTAAGCCCAGCCGCATGCAGCCCATCGGCCCCATCGGCATCTTCGACTCCGGCGCTGGCGGTTTATCGGTCTGGCGGGAGATCGTCCGCGAGCTGCCCCGGGAGGACACGGTCTACCTCGCCGATCAGGTGCACATGCCCTACGGACCCCGCACAGAAGACGAGTTACGCCGGTACTGCGTCGCCATCACCCGCTTTCTCCTCGCGGAGGACTGCAAGGCCGTCGTCGTGGCCTGCAACACGGCCTCGGCGGCGGCCCTCAAGCATCTGCGCGAAACCTTCAGGCTGCTGCCGTCCATCGGCATGGAGCCGGCGGTAAAACCGGCGGCCGCCGCCACCCGCTCCGGGGTGGTCGGCGTCATGGCGACGCCCGCTACCTTCCAGGGCAAGCTCTTTCGGGCGACGGCAGGCCGCCACGCCAGTTCCATCCAGCTCGTCAGTCAGGTCTGCGACGGACTGGCCGAGCAGGTGGAGCGGGGCGAGCTGGACACGCCGGCAACCGAGGCACTGCTCCGGCGCTACCTGGGCCCCATGCTGGCCGCGGGCGCCGACACGGTGGTGCTGGCCTGCAGTCACTATCCCTTCCTGATTGATCTCATCCGGCAGATTGCCGGCGCGGGTGTCCAGGTGATCGATCCGGCGCCGGCCATTGCCCGGCACCTGCACCAAACCCTGGAGGAGCGGGGACTGTTGTCCCGGAGCGAGGGCGCGGGCCGGCACCGCTTCTACACCACGGGCTCCGCGGCCGGGTTCGCGGGGCTGCTGCAGACACTTCTGGGCGTCGACAGCGCGGTGGCAGAGACGCGCTGGAGGGGTGCTGAACTGACCACGGCCCCGCCGACGCGCCTATAATTTCCTCAGCACTCATCGTACAGGCTGGCACAGCAATGGATAGAGACACCGCGGTCCAGATGGGCCAGAAGGCCATCAAGGCGAAGAACAAGCGGCTCGTTGAGGCCGTCCTGAAGATCCGGGAGGAGAGGGAACGCCGCCCGTCCCCATCCCGCTCAACGAGTGAACTGCCGCTGGTGGCAGTGACCTGCGCCACCGGCTGGGAGTGCTACGCGGTCGTTGAGGAACTGACCAGGACCCGGCAGTTCCGGGTGCGGGCGCTGTACAGAACGGCAGGCACCCAGGCGGCGCGCCGGCTGGAAGCCCTCCTGCGGAAGACCGAGGCGGAGTCGCCCGGATTGCTGACCCTGCAGGCCGGCGTGGACATGAATTCCGGGGAAATCCTGACGAAGGCGTTCAGGGACTGCGTCGGGGTCGTCCTCTACCTCACGGCCAACACCAGCAAGGCCGGAAAGATCACCAATCACGGCAACGACCCGGTGGGCGGCTGTGCGGCGGTCATGCGCCAGGCCGTTGCGTCCCTGGGCGCGCTCAGGGCCAACCCCTCCGTGAAGCACGTCATCACCCTGATTTTTCCGACGGACAAGGTCAGTGACTTCGTCGGCGGCGTTCCAGAGACGCCCTGGTGGATCCGGCAGAAGCTGCGCATTTCGGATTTTCTTCGGGCCGAGGGTGTCAATGTCACCTGCATCCACCGCCCGGCGTACTACTACGCGATGCATCGGGTGGACTACACCGCCCAGGCCGATATACGGGGAGATTCCGCGCTGTCAAAGACGATGATCCGGGAGAACAACATTCCCGGCATCAACCCGCCGGAATTCCTCGTGAACTGGATCGATGTGCGGGACGTGGGCAAGTGGGTCGGCACCTGCTTCGAGTACCCGGAGGTGTTCTCCAACGAGAACTTCTCCATCGCCTCCTGCGCCCAGACGGGCCATCAGCTGGTGGAGATTGCCGAAAAGAACAACCGGCACGGCACCCACTTCAAGTACCGCCCGTTTCCCCTGTGGCTGATGAAGACGCTGAGCGTCTTCACGGCGGAGGTCATTTACCCCCTGCGTTACGCGCAGTGGTACAACGATGTTGGCAATGGCTACGACTTCGCCAGCAATGAAGATCTCGCCGACCTGGAACGGATTCATCCCCTCTGGTCCTTCGCGAAGGAACTCGAGTTCTGGGGTATCAACGACCTCAAGCCGGCAAAGACCGGCAAGCCGGGTGGCCGCGTCACGGCCGCCGGTCAATCCGGCAGGCTGAAAAACTCCGCGTAGCGGCGCGCCTGGAAGCCGCGAATTTCCTTTCCCTGCCACACCAGGAAGGGGATGCCCCGCTTGCCGGCGGGGACGTCCCGGGTGCCGCCCAGCTTGTCGAAGGCCTTCTGGCCTGCTGGCGTGTCCACGTCATATTCCCGGTAGCTGATGTCATGTTTGGCCATGTAGGCCTTGGCCTGCATGCAGTAGCCGCACCAGGGCGCCATGAAGAGCGTGACGCCGGCGATGCGCTCGCTCGCGTAGACGTTCGCTGACAGGAGCGTGGTAGCCAGCAGCAGGCCAACAGTGGTCATCGTGCGCATCGCGTTGCTCCTTCTGTGGTCGGTTACCTTAGCGCACATGCGGTAAGGGGCTCAGCAGCGCGGTCCGGGGCGAAGATCCGGAGCTGCCACCGGCCGCCGAACGAGTGGCCCCTCTGCGCCATCCTGTCCGCAATGACCGAGCACACCTGGCGGGCTTCCTCGGCACTGGTGGCGATGATCACGTCCACGGTGGAGGTCACGTTCGACGCCTGGCACTCCGTCGAAATCCCTGTCTTCTCGAAGATGTCGCAGACGAGATAGGCGTTGCCGAGGCCATCGGCTGAGACTACCGGGGAGATCTGCAGAAGGAGCGTGGCCAGAAGGATTCTGCGCATGCACACAGTCCTGAAAAATGGGCCGGGTCTTGGATCGTGATAGTCGCGTCTATCGCGGCTGAAGCCGCTCCTACTCGTAACGCAGGGCTTCAATGGGGTCCAGTCGTGCGGCCTTGCGCGCCGGCCAGATACCGAAGAACAGGCCTACCGCCGCACTGAAACAGAAAGCCAGCGCCACGGCCGTCGGCGAAATGGTCATGTTCCAGCCGGCGATGCGGGCGATGAGCGTGGTGATGCCCGCGCCCAGCGCAATGCCGATCGCACCGCCGAGCATGCACAGCACCATGGCTTCCACCACAAACTGCAGCAGGATATTCCGGCGGCTGGCGCCCAGCGCCTTGCGAATGCCGATCTCCTTCGTCCGCTCTGTGACCGTCACCAGCATGATGTTCATGATGCCGATGCCGCCAACCACCAGGCTGATGCTGGCAATGCCCGCCAGCAGGATGGCAAAAATGTTGGCGGCTGCTTCCCGCACGTTAAAGAACTGGCGGGGGTCGGAAATGCTGAAGTCGTTGTCCTTGCCGGGCTGAATCTGGTGCTCGCGACGCATAACCTGCTCGATCTCGACGATGGAGCGTTCCACGGTGGAGCCGGGCGCCATCTGGGCGCTGATGGAGTCCAGCTGTTCCGTACCAAAGACCCGGTAGCGTGCGGTGTAAAACGGAATCCAGAGCTGCTCGTCGACAT
>JBBQJK010000317.1:0-3548 GCA_038325835.1 Gammaproteobacteria bacterium | reverse complement strand
GCGTAGGTTCATGGCGTCTATGACTTTACACCTGTGGACACTGGTCTCGTAGCCGCGCCGTGTAGGAGCGCCTTGAGGCGCGATGCCGAAAGCGCGATGCCGAAGGGATCGCGCCTCAAGGCGCTCCTACAGACGCTAGCGCGGCTTGACGCGCTTCGTGGGTTCCGCCTGCTCCGGGTCCTCCGGCCAGTAGTGCCTGGGGTAGCGGCCTTTCAGCTCTTTCCGGACCTCGTGGTAGGCCGTGTTCCAGAAGCTCGCCAGGTCCTGGGTCACCTGCACGGGCCGCCGGGCCGGGGACAGCAACTTCAGCAGCAGGGGCACCCGACCGCCGCCGACCCGGGGCGTGGAGGTGAGGCCGAACACTTCCTGCAACCGGACTGACAGGCAGGGCACCGGCCCGTCCAGGTAGTCGATGGCGATGCGCGAGCCACTCGGCACGGTGAGATGCGTCGGTGCCAGCGCGTCGAGGCGTTGCAGCTGGGGCCAGGTGAGTAGCGCGCGGAGCGCGCTCTCCAGGTCGACCCGGGCGAGATGCGAAGCCCGCAACACGCCATCCAGAAAGGGACTGAGCCAGGTCTCCAGGGTCGCCAGCAGGGCAGGGTCACTGACGTCGGGCCACGGCGTGGCGCTGTCCGTATCGGTATCGCGACCCAGCAGTACGCGGGCCTGCCACTGCCGCAGCTCCGGGCTCCAGGGCAGCGCGGTCAGGCCCAGCTCACGAATGCCAGCGACCATCGCCGCCATGACCTCGCCCGCATCAGGCTTCCGGAGCGCCTCATCGGCCAGGACGAGGGCGCCGAGTCGCCGCTGCCGGCGGGCCGCGACGGCCTGCTCCCGGCTGTCCCACCGGACTTCCCCGGTGTTGACGATGGTGTCGGTGAGGTGCTCCTCGAGATCCGCCATCGACACCGGTGCCGCCAGCCAGATGCGCGCCTCCTTCTCGCCGGCCTCCAGTTCCGGAATCACCAGAAACTCCGCTTTGGCCAGCGACTGGGGCTCGGCGAAGAACGCGCCCCGCCCGTTGCTAAGCAGGTACCGGCCGGAGCCGGGTTCCCGGGCCCGGGCGATGCGATCCGGATAGGCGAGGGCGAGCAGCCAGCCGACGTCGTTGGGCTCGATGCGGCCCGTGCCATCCTTGAGTCCCAGCTGCCGTGCATAGGCATCGGCCGACCGGCGGATCTGGCGCAGGGTTGCCCGGTCCACATCGTCGTGACTGGCCTCGGCAGGCGAGCGGGCCAGCACTTCGAGCCGGGTGCGCAGATCTGCGTCCCGCTCGCCTGCCTTCGCCCCGGGCCGCCCCCTCAGCAGGTCCCGCTCACCCAGCGTGGCCGCCAGTGCGCAGGCTGTGGCGCCGACCCCGGCAGCTTTCGCGCCCAGCAGGAGATGGGCCAGTCGCGGGTGTGCTGCCAGTCCCAGCATGTTGTTCCCGTGGGGCGTGATGTTGCCTTCCCGGTCCAGCGCTCCCAGCGACTGCAGCAGCTCCCGGGACTGGGCGAGTGCGCCAGCGGGCGGCGGCGTCAGCCAGGTCAGCGCATTCGGGTCACGGGCACCCCAGCCCGCCAGCTCCAGCGCCAGGGGGGCGAGGTCCGCCGTGATGATCTCCGGCGGGGTGTACGGGAGGAGTGACCGCTGCTCCGCGGCGGTCCATAGCCGGTAGCAGATTCCCGGTGCCAGGCGGCCAGCCCGGCCCCGGCGCTGGTCGGCGGACGCTTGGGAAATGCGCCCGGTCGTCAGCCGGCTCATCCCGCTGCGGGGGTCGAAGTGGTTGCGGCGTTCGAGACCACCATCGATAACCACCCGGATGCCCTCGATGGTGAGGCTGGTCTCGGCGATGTTCGTGGCGAGCACCACCTTGCGCTGACCAGCCGGTGCCGGGCGGATGGCGAGGTCCTGGGCTTCGCGATCGAGATCGCCATAGAGCGGCCGGATGTGGATCTTCCCGCCAGCGTTGTGGCCTGAGTCAGCCAGCGCGCGTTCAACCCGCCGGATCTCGCCGGCGCCCGGGAGAAAGACGAGCAGGTCGCCGTCGTCGTCCCGCAGTGCCTCGCGGATGGCTGTCGTCGCCTGCCGGTCGAGGTAGTCAGTGGTGGTCCGTTCCGCATAACGGGTTTCGACGGGATAGCTCAGCCCCGGCGCCGAGATGACCGGGGCGTCCTCCAGCAACGCGGCTAGTGCCGCCACCTCCAGAGTGGCGGACATCACCAGAATGCGCAGGTCCGGCGTCAGGTGGCGCTGGGCATCGAGGACGAAGGCGAGGCCGGTGTCGGCCTGCAGGCTGCGCTCGTGGAACTCGTCGAAGATGACCAGCCCGACGCCTTCCAGGGCCGGGTCCCGCTGCAGCTGGCGGGTGAGAATACCCTCGGTGACGACCTCGATCCGCGTGCGCGGGCCCACCCGGCTTTCCAGCCGCATCCTGTAACCGACCGTCTCTCCCACCGGTTCCGAAAGGGTGCTGGCCATACGTGCGGCCACTGCCCGGGCGGCCAGCCGGCGCGGCTCCAGGAGCAGGATGCGGCGGCCTGCGAGCCAGGGTGCATCCAGCACCGCGAGGGGCACACCCGTGCTTTTCCCCGCGCCCGGTGGCGCCTGCAGCAGGGCGCGCCGGCCAGAGGCCAGCGCTGCCAACAGTTCTGGCAGCGCTGACGAAATGGGCAGGGGATTTCCCGGTCCGTTCATCCGGGCGCAGTCTAGTACCATACGTCGCCAATGTTTCTGTATCCCGAATTCGATCCCGTCGCGGTGCACATCGGCCCGCTGGCCGTACGCTGGTACGGCATCACCTACCTGGTGGGCTTTGCAGCGGCCTGGTACCTGGGCAAGCGGCGCGCCGCCCGCCCGGGCGCACCGGTGGCGCCACTGCAGGTGGATGACCTCATCTTCTACGCCGCTCTCGGCATCATTCTCGGCGGCCGCATCGGCTACATGCTGTTCTACGGTTTCGACCAGATCGTGGCGAATCCGCTGAACCTCTTTCGCATCTGGGAAGGCGGCATGTCATTCCATGGCGGGTTGCTGGGCGTCCTCGCCGCCATGGCGCTGTATGCTCGCAAGCTCGGCAAGGGCTTCTTTGAGGTCACGGATTTCGTTGCGCCTCTGGTGCCGATCGGACTTGGTGCGGGGCGTATCGGTAATTTCATCAATGGTGAGTTATGGGGCGCGCCGACCACCGTGCCCTGGGCCTTCATCGTGGAGGGCGAGGCGCGGCATCCGTCCCAGCTCTACGAGGCCTGCCTGGAGGGCCTGGCGCTCTTCTTTATCCTCTGGCTTTTTTCCGCGAAGCCCCGGCCCACGATGGCGGTGTCCGCGGTGTTCCTGATTGGCTATGGCGTGTTCCGCTCAGCCGTGGAATTCGTCCGCCTGCCCGATGCGCACATCGGCTACCTGGCTGATGGCTGGGTGACGATGGGGCAGGTCCTCACGCTGCCCCTGCTGCTCTTCGGCTGTTTCCTCCTCTGGCGCGCCTACCGCGGACCTGCTGCGGTAGCCGCGGGTCCCTGAGCAGCGCCGTGCGGCAGTATCTCGACCTGTTGCGCCACGTTCGCGAGCAG
>JBBQJK010000316.1:0-3552 GCA_038325835.1 Gammaproteobacteria bacterium | reverse complement strand
CGGTAGGACGGGTCCTACGGGCGGATAGGGACAGGATACGTGGGCGGACTTGCTGCGTTGAAATACGCTGCTGGGAAGGCCAAAGCGAATGAGCCAACGAATGAGAGCGAGCAAGTGATGAACCGGCACCGAGCGGGAGTTCGTGCGCGTGAATCCTGACCCGCCCGTGCGTCTGGCCGGAAACGTGGCGGTGGAGTTTGTCGGCCTGCCACCTGCCCCCCAGCCGAAGCGAGTAGCATCAATGGCCACGGTTCAGGCCAGGGTTCAGGCCAGGGTTCAGGGAGGCGAAACCATGCCGGCGCTCCGTGTCCTGATTGCGGACGACCACCAGATCGTGCGTTCGGGGCTGAAACAGATCATTGCCGGCCAGACGGACCTGCAGCTCGTGGCCGAATGCCGCACGGGCCGGGAAGTGCTTGACCAGCTGCGCAGCCAACCCTGCGAGGTGTTGCTGCTCGATCTTTCGCTCCCCGACATGTCGGGCCTGGACGTGCTCAAGCACATCAAGGCCCATCACCACTCCGTTGCGGTCCTGGTGGTCAGCGGTTACCCGGAGTCCCAGTTCGGGCTGAACGTGCTGCGGGCAGGTGCGATGGGCTTTATCAGCAAGGGTGTCGACGAGGCGGAGCTGCTCCGGGCGATCCGCATGGTGGCCCGGGGCCATCGTTACGTGGGCTCGGAGCTGGCCGACCAGCTGGTCGCCGGCGTGCAGGGTGATCCCAACGAACCCCGCCACAACGTACTGTCCCAGAGGGAGTTCCAGATCTTCTGCAAGCTGGCCGAGGGCGTGAGCGTTTCGGAGACTGCGGCTACGCTGTTTCTGAGCGTGAAGACGGTCAGCACCTACCGCAGCCGGATCCTCGAGAAGATGGCGATGAAGAGTAATGCGGACATCACCTACTACGCCATCAAGAACGGTCTTCTCCAGTGACATTGATACGTCCCGGACCCGGGCTCGACACGCCCGAGTTGCGCATCCTGCTGATCGAGGACTCCGAGCCGATCAAGGTGCGGCTGACCGCGCTCCTGACGGTGCCTGGAACGATGCGGGTGGTTGCCGCCGCCGCGACGGAAGCCGAGGCGCGCACGCAGATCGAAGCCGCCGCCTATGACGTGCTGCTGGTCGACGTGGAGCTCCGGGAAGGCAGTGGTATCGGTGCCATCGGCCACGCCCGCAGCTTCTATCCCCCGGGGCACCAGCCGCTGATCGTCGTACTCAGCAACTATCCGCTACTTGCCGTCCGGAGCCGCTGCTTGCAGGCGGGGGCTGATCATTTTCTGGACAAGATGCACGAGTTTCAGGACGTGAAGGCGCTGATCAGCACGGCGCCACACCTTCCCCGCGACTGAACGCGCCGGTCACCACGTCCCGCGCGGCTCCGAGATCTCCACTGGGTTACCCAAGCACCGTCAACCTCGACGCGGTTCGGCTGTCAGACCAGCCCTACAGCTAACTGGCACTCCGTCTGGCTGCGATAAGGGAGCGCGCTGGCCACAGTAGGGCCTTGAACCTAACCAGAAACGGAGCAGGACCATGAACCACGAGCGGAAATTCTACGCACGGGCTTTGGTGGGCGTGGTGGTGGGTGTGGCACTAGGAACGGCGCTGTCCGTCGCCCTCGCGGCGCCGCCGAAGCTGACCGCAATCCTGGTCGATCCGGCCACGAAAGCGCTGAAGCAGACAGCAGCTGTAAAGGCGACCGTCGACGATCTGCGGCTGGTGGACTCCGCGGCGTCTAAGGAGAAACCTGTGCCCGGCGAAGGTCATCTGCACTACCAGGTCGACAATGGTCCGGTGATTGCGACGACGGCAGCGGCACTCGCTTTCCACGAACTCACCCCCGGCCCCCACACGATCACTGTGACACCGGTCGGGAACGACCATGCGCCCGTCGGTAGACCGGTGGTACTGTCGGTCACAATTCCCTAGGGAAGACGATCCCGCTCATGACAGCCCCGGCTTACGAGCCGACGTGAGGCGCGCGCATTACCGACAGTGGCGAAAAGGCCCGAGGACAGCAGCCCCGCGAACCTGGCACGATCTGCGGCGAGCATCTTCAGCGCGATGCGGAACACTAGCGTTCCACTGCGATGAACGCATCCATCCGCTGTCCCAGGTACACAGGACCGCCGGTTGGTTCAAAGCTGTAGACGCCCTGCAGGACGCGCAGATCCGTCCGCTCGATGCCCTGGCCCGTGACAGACGTCTTCCGCGTGCCGTAGGGCTCGAGATATTCGAAGCGCAGCGGAATCGGCACGCCCGGATTCCCACGGACGAAAGCCACCCCCCGCGTGCCTGGGCGGACGCGCCAGGCATCGTTTTCATCGATGTCCACCCGCAGGTACAGGCGGGTGCCAATCGAGACATTGCCCCGTCCCGTCTCGGTCATGCCGGTGCCAGCCACATAGTTGTTGAACGGAACCACTTGGTAGGGCAACGGCGACGTTGCCGCCACGGGCGGCCGATTCGTGGGAACTAGTGCGAAGATGGCAATGAAGAGGCCGATGACCATCAGCGACCTCACTGGGGCACCGGCCAGGTTCCGAAGAATGTGCATAATTTCCTGACCTGCTTGGGTGTCCAAGTTCGTACCGGGGCCGAGGGCCGCTACTTGGCAGGCATCGACGGCATCATCTGGTCGTGCTGCATCATTTGTTCCATCATCATCTGCAGCATGTCCATACGCTGGACCATCATGTCGTGACGCTGGGCCATGTCGCCGGACGCTGCGTCCTTTTTGCTGCCCATCCCGCTCATTCCAGCCATCCCGCCCATTCCGCCGGGTTGGCCACCACCCTGCATCATCGGCCCGCCCATGCCGCGCATCATGGTCATGTGGTCCTGCATGGTTTGCATGTGCTCCCGCATCAGTTTCTGTTTTGCCTTCGGGTCGGTTGTGGCGCGGAGCTTGTCCATCTGTTGCTGCATCGTCTGCATGTTCACCTGCATCTGGGCCATCTGCTTGTCCATGCCCATGTTCATGCCCGGGGACTGGGTGTTTGCCGCGGGCGTCTCGGCTGCCGAGAGCGAGGCTGCAGTCATGGCGAAGGCAACGATCAGGGTCGTCAGTATCGTGTTCCTCATGACGGGTCTTCCTTGCTGATTTGAGGGGTTGTGGGCCTTGGCGGTCGGGGACCAGGAACTCACGAGTGGAATCACGCTTGTACGCCGTACCCACCGGTGCGGTCGGTACGGAGCCGTACAAACACCCCCCTTGGCTAAGGCTTCCCGACCGCGCTCCCGCCCGCCCCGCGCCGGTAGGCCGCTAGAAGTTCTGCCGCTCGCTGCCGCTCGGTGGCGTCCAACGGAGCGTAGCCGCGGCCAAAGCCCCAACCATAGGCCCAGCGGAAGGTGGTGGGTAACAGGGGTGCCCCGCTGAGCCGAACACCCCGGTACATCCGCTTGGCCAGTCCGGGGCTGCCGGTCCGCGCCAGCACACAGTCGCTGAGCTGGACATCCGCCCCCCGGCGCTCGTCCGCCGTGCCGCCCTGCCAGTACGCCATATCGTGAGCCACGCAGCAGTCCCGCCAGAGCTCCGGGTCGTCGACGTT
>JBBQJK010000315.1:0-3568 GCA_038325835.1 Gammaproteobacteria bacterium | reverse complement strand
GGGTCTGGAGCCCTAGCGGCAGGGGCAGCGTCCGCCTGCCGCGCCCCGGGTGCCGGCATGCCGTAAACTTGCCCATTCATGAATCTACAGGAACACAAAAATCGGCCCTTCCACCACCGGCTCGACAGCCTGCTCGAGGCCGTGGCTCCCTGCTGGGCCGGTGAAGCGCTGATCGCGCGGCGTTACCTCGGCGGTGAGCACCGAACGGTCGCGCGGGATGTGCAGTGGATCGGCTTTCAGATCTTCAAGGAACACACCGGTGGTGGCGTTTACGGGGGCCCTGGGGAAACCGTCGCGACCATTCTGCGCTCGGCCGCCCTGCAGGCCGCAGAGATCAGTCTCGCCACGCCTCCGGAGGACATCGAGCAGATTCTCGGCGATCTCCAGTTTGCTGTGGATGAGCTGCGGCACATGACCCAGTTCATCCGGCTCTACACGCTAGCCGGTGGCGATGCTCACCGGAGCATCGAGTCACTCGGGAAGCTCGACAGCGCAGGTCGACTGGCGGGTCTCCGCCACGAGTTGCGCTCCACCCCGATTGGGTTCACCGCCGTCGCACTGTCCGAGGGGGGTGGTCTCGGCCTCCATTTCGGCATGCAGGAGCACTTCAGGCTTAAACCGCCCAGCGCCCTGGCAGACCGGGAACTTGCCCGGCTCACCGATGTGATACTGGCCGACGAGGCCCACCACCTGCGAGCCCGGTTCCGCTCGATTCTCGACCTGGAAGACAGCGACAGCACCTGGCAAAGCCTGGAAAACCAGCTTGTCGCGATCTGCGCGCAGAAACTCCGGGAACGCAACGAACAGTTCTCTTTCCCGCTGTCGGAAGAGGAACTGCGGCAACTGCCGGGCAACCGGTCACTTGGCCGGCAGTACATGGAGGCCCATCTCGGGTTCCTCCAGGTTACGCCCTGACGCCCCATGGCTTCGGCAAGCATCAGCAACCCGGCCCGCTATGCCGCCACGGCAGGCGACAGCGCAGTTTCCCTGGCGGCACAGTGGTGCCGGGCGGCGCGGGAGCGCACTCCCCCAGCCAGCGTCATGGCGTTCGGTACGGCTAACTCCGTCTACCTGCTCGTTGGTGAGGCCCGGAAGCTCTGCCTGCACCGCTATCTGGAACAGCCGATCGGCTCCGCCGATCTCTGGAATCGCCTGGAAGAGTTCTGCCGGGCGGGGCAGTTCCTGGCCGGGTATGTCGGGTTTGATGCCGTGTGGGCTGACGGTGCCAGCCGGCCCAGGGGCCCGGGCGGCGCAGCCGCAAGCCCGACCCTGCACTTCTGGGAGCCCGAGGCAGTCCTTCAAATCGACGCTGAGCCTGGTAGTCGCCCGCGGGTATCGGTGTTACGCGATGCGCCGGTGCTCAAGGCTCTGCGCCCCCGGCCACTGCAACCCGCGGCGGCAGTTGGTCTTGCCCGCTTCGACCGGGAGAGTCCCCAGTTCAGCGCATCGGTTGCCCGGACCATCCAGGCGATCCGCCGTGGCGAAAGCGAGCGACTGACCCTCGCGCGACGCGTGGATCTGCCCAATGACCTGGACCTGCTCGGTTCCTTTGCCGTGCCGCCCACGTCCGGGGATCTGCACCTGACCCGGAGCTTCTACCTCGCCACGCCGGGGGTCGAAATTGCTGGCCACAGCCCGGAACTCCTGGCGCAGGGCGATAGCCGGCGCTTCACCTGCTACAAGTTGTCGGGCACGGGACCGCGACATCGGGACCCGCAGCAGGATGGCCGCCTGCGCGCCGAGCTCCTCGCTGATGCCAAGGTGCTGCAGGAACACGAGCTTTCGCAGCAGGCCACCCGCCGCGCCCTCGCCACTCTGGGCCAAGTCAGTGCCGGCCCCATGGAGGTCATGGATCGGCGCGGCCTGCGGCACCTGATGACACCTCTGACCGTCGACCTGAACGCCGGCGTTGCTTGGTCCACGCTGATGCAGGCACTCGTGCAGACCGGTGCGGCGCCCCGGGAGCCGGCCCTCAGAGCACTGGACGAGATCGAGACCTGCAGTCGGGGCGCCTACTACGGGGTCATTGGCTTACGCACGCCGGACGGAGCGTTCGAGTTCTCCCAGGTGCTGCGCTCCCTGATCCGTGACGGATCAGGCGTCCACACGTTTGTCGGGGCGGCCGTCACCGGCCAGTCCACGGAGGAGGGTGAGAGTGCTGAAACCCGACTCAAGCTCGATGACATCGTTGCCGTCCTGCCGGCGTAGCCGGGCGGATCTGCCCGGGCGCTGACCGGAGAGCAACTACGCCAGGGCGAGCATCCGGTCGAGGACGGGATCCCGCCCCGCTATGACCCGCAGTTCATGACCCCGGGCCACGTCGAGTCCGGCGTCGAGCCGCGACCGGCCAGCGAGCAGACGATCCAGGGCGTCGTGCACGGCATCCACCGTGAGGGCTTCCCGGGGAGCCGTTGCCAAAGGCAGTGCCACCCCGAATTCCTGGCATTTGGCTGCCAGGGCTGGCTGGTCCCAGAAGAATGGGTAGGAGAGCATGGGCACGCGGTGAAAGATCGCTTCGTGGGTCGAGTTGAGCCCGTGGTGGGTAATGAAGGCATCCGCCTCCGCGAGGGCTGACCACTGGGGCACAAAGTCCAGGACGGTTACATTCCCCGTCTGGAGTTTTTCTACCCGTTCTGCTGGCACCGACGCACCGCCCAGACTCATGACCACTTCGAGATCGGGGCGGCGGCCGACGGCGGCCGCGATGGCCTCGAGTGCCGCCAGTGCCTCGGTCGCGTAGGAACGCCAGACGACAGTCCCGAACGAAACATAGAGCTTGAACGTGGCCGGCGCACCCCTGAAGACCGGCGGGCGCGCGAGCATTGCCCGCCTTGCCAGCTCCCCGGCAGAAGGCAGGCTGCCGAAAAACCCGACGGGCTCGAAAACCTCACGTTCTGCCGCCGTGAGAAATTCCGGTGGCTCGCCGTAGAGGTTCAGATGGGGACTCAGGCCGGAGACGTAGGAGAACGGCGACGCATCGGCGACGCCAAGCTGCGTCCGCAGGACCTGAACGGCCTCGAGGCACTGGTCAGAGACGAACACCCGCGGATCGGCGGCAAGGATCCGCTGGAAGCGTTCGGGTGCCACATTGTGTCCGGCGCAGACGTTGACGTAGGGCAGACCCATGCGCGCCGCCACGACGCGACCAACCATGGCAAATGTGTCGTAGACCACCAACGCGGGGCGCAGGTCCTCGAGATCCCGCTGCACAGCTGCGGCGTAGTGGCCGGCATAGGCGACCGAGCGGACTGCAATCGGAAATGACTCTGCGTCGGCAGCCTCGAGGGGGTACCGGCCAAACAGGTCGAACAACTGCCCACCGGCCGCCCGCACTTCAGCCCCGAAGCGCCGGTGGGTAAACACGTGAGCGGCCCAGCCCCTGGCGACCACGCCGGCAACGAGCGGGAGCAGCCGCCGCAGGTGCCCGTCGGCCAGCATCGAGAAAAACGCGACCGACTTCACTGCGTTGTTGCTCGAGCCCACTGAAACATCCAGGGTCAGTATAGGATGATCCATGCACCCACCAGCCGCTGAGCGCGCCGTGATTCTGTCCGCCCGGTCATCCTCG
>JBBQJK010000314.1:0-3582 GCA_038325835.1 Gammaproteobacteria bacterium | reverse complement strand
CCTTGGCGGCGCTCAAGGGATGGCTAGTCGAGCACTTCGAAGAACTCTATCCACACGCCGTCCGGGGACCGGATCGTTGCCAGGCGCACGCGCCCGTAGGGTTCCAGGCTGAGCTCGGTCACCGGCCGCACGGGCGAGATGCCGTGGCCACCCAACCGGTCGAGATGCGCAGTCATATCGGCCACGCAGAAGCGCAGGGCGAGCGCACCGAGATTCGGGGGCTGCGCCCTTGCGGCGAAATCCCGGCCGGGCTGCGCGCCGTCCCAGCCGATGAGTTCTACGGAACCGAGGTTCTCGCCCTGGGGGTGCACGATGACTGTCTTGATCGCCTTCACGCCCTTGAAGGCCTCCAGATCGGCGAGCAGCGTGAGCCCCGGGTTGTCCCCGTTCCACTCCACTTCCATCCAGGGCCTGAAACCGAGCTTGTCGACAAAGAACTCCCGGGTCTTGCTGAAGTCCCGGACGACGATCGCGGCGTTGAAGACGTGGGTGAGTTGTGGCGCTGGAAGGACGAGGGGCGGTTTCAGCTGTTCGATGATGGACAGCACCATCCCGTCTGGCCCGTGCTGGTGCACCTCGTTCACCGCCAGTTCGCCGAAGTCAAAACCGTGCACGCCGCGCACCGTGGGCCAGCCCGCATCGGCTAGCGCCTGGGAGAGCGCCGCAGCGTTGGCCGAGCGGGTGTAGAGCAGCCAGAGGCCGCCGGTCTCCCAGGGCCGGGCGTCCAGCGGGCGCACGGGTTGCTGCGCCACTTCGCTGATGCGGGTAAAGCGCAGGTAGCCGTACGGCATGGACGGGACGTGGAGTAATTGCTCGTCGATCCGGGCCTCGGGTTTGAGGCCCCAGGCCCGGTGCAGTTCCGGGGCCCCCGGACCCGCGTGGAGCAGCTCCCAGCCCCCGGCCTGCGTAAGGCCCGCTGCCTTGCCGAAGTGGCTGACGCTGACGACGACCTCGCTAAACCCCAGGTAGCCATCCCGAACAGGGCGTTTTCTCTCGTTTCGCATGGCAAACATCCTAGCAATATCAGGCCGGCAAGTACGGCTTGCCGTGGCTGGTCTGGTATTCTCTGCGACCCTTTTTTGCGGACGCAGGCTGATGGCTGAAGAACCCCTTGATCTGGAACTAAAGATGGAGGAACGGGACCTCTATCAGGAAGAAATCTTCACCGACCGGCGGGTGGGAACGATCCAGCGCCTGACGCCCATCGACAAGACGGGCAAGCCCGACCCGGCGCGCCCGGTGATCTATGTGGGGCAGACGCAGCTCATGTCCCGCATGGGCGCCTTGCCCCTCAGCTTTGAGATTCCCGCCGACTCCCTCGAGCAGGCGGTGCAGAACTTCGCCGAGGCAGCCAACGGGTCGCTGGTCGAGACGATGCAGAAGCTGGAAGAAATGCGCCGCGAACAGGCCTCGTCGCTGATCGTGCCGGATGCGGGTGGTGGCTTCGGCGGCGGTGGAATGCCGGCCGGCGGCGGCCGCCTGCGGCGGTAGAACCAAAAAGGTACCGGACCTTAGTTATTGGGTTTGTTTAGTTATTGGCTAAAATAACTAAACAAACCCAATAACTAAGGTCCGGTACCTTTTCGGCCCTTTTCGGCCCAGGAGGGCCGGACGAAAGGCCGGCAGGTCGTCCGGGGTCGGGCGGTCGGTCGAGCTACCCGGGATGCCGTCATCTACGGGCCAGGCGGCAGGAAGGAGCGCCGCGATAAGGCAGTATAACTGCCGGATCAGGGTCAGCCTCGGGACGGGTCGCCATGGCGCACAGCATTCACCATCTGAACTTCATCGTCCGTGATCTGGACGCTTCGGTCCCGGCGTGGGAGCGGATCCTGGGCCGGCCCGTCGCGCGGCGGGACGAACTGAAGGAGCGGGGCGCCATCGCTGCCCGTTTCCGGCTGGGCGACACCTGGCTCGTGCTGGTTCAGCCCACCCGGGACGACTCGGTGCCCGGCCGGTTTCTCGCGGCCCACGGCGAGGGTTTCTTCCTGCTCTCGCTCGGCGTGGACTCGCTGTTTGACGAAGGGCAGCGGCTCGGCGACGCGGCCTTCAGTGGCCCGGTGCGCGACGGGGCCGACGGCTGGCAGGTGCGGGACCTCGAGCCGGCGCTGGTCGGCGGACTCCAGCTGCAATTTACGGAAGAGTAACCAGGGCTGTCCTTCAGGTCGTCACCTCGTAGAAGATCCGCTTCGCAGTGTCCTTGCCGATCATCTTGGCCATCATGCCCTGGGCCTTGTCCTGAGTGCGGATATCCTCGACGAATTGCCCCTGGAACTTCCCGATCCGCGCCAGCTGTTCTGGATCCCGCACCGGGTCTGCAGCGCGCGCCAGATCCAGGTAGATGTCCAGGTACTCCAGTCCGCAGTTCATGAAGGATGAAAAACGCTCCTTCGGAAACATGCCGAAGATCCCGGCTGGTGTGCGCCATTTCTGCATCCACTCCGGGTAGCGGTCGTCACACTCGAAGGACCCGTGCTTCGCCTGGGCGGCAACCAACGGCGCGACCCACTTTTGCTGGTAGGCCACGTCGGCAGACGCGCAGTTCACGTTCACGTGGCAGATGGCCTTGCGACCGGTGAGCAGGCAGAAGAACAGGAAGATCGGGATGTCATAGCCCGGCTTGGGATACATGATGAAGTTCATCTGGTCGAGGGGTGGGAACTTCACGTTAAAGCGCATGCCGAAGACCTTGCGGTAGCGCTCCGTCTCCCAGTTCATATGCCGGGCCTTCAGGATCTTGAGGAACGACTTGGGCTCGGCCAGCTCCGGGGCCACGGCGACGACAGTCAGTGGCAGCTTGTCGTTGACCCGGGCAATGAGGCCCTGGAAGCGCGCTTCCAGGTCGAAGTCGTCCACTGGGACGCTGGCTGGCTGGCCGAACATGACGGGGCCCCGGGTAGATCAGGAAAGGCTGACTATAGCCTGCGTCCCCGGAAGGAGTAGCGGGAACGGGCGCAGCCGGTGACGGCCGTCAGTAACTGACAATTTTTGCCACCGCCCTTCACATAAGGGCGCCGCTACGGGCTAAAGGTGTGATCCCGTAGGCCTGGCACAACCCTTGCTACTCCTTTTCCAGACGCCACCGTGACGTGGCGTTCCCTGGTTGTGGTGAGGAGCGAGCGATGACAGTACGGGTGATTCGGGATCAGGACGTGACGTGTGCCGGCGGGGATTTTTTGCGGGTGTACTGCCAGCGGCGTCCCGGCTCCCCGGCGACGTTCGCCACGATCGAGCGGGTCTTCGGCGGCGAGATCCGCACCCGGACCTGGACCTTCAGGACCCTGCTGAGTGGCGAGCCCATGGACGAGGAAGTGGCCACCCAGTTTGCCTCGGCCTACGCGGAGCGGAAGAACATCCCGGTCGTCTAC
Organism: Gammaproteobacteria bacterium; assembly: GCA_038325835.1. Classification (GTDB taxonomy): domain Bacteria; phylum Pseudomonadota; class Gammaproteobacteria; order Steroidobacterales; genus SHZI01. Next base: position 217 of record JBBQJK010000314.1, on the reverse strand, counting down.
GTCGAGGTGGTGTAGGAGCGCCTTTAGGCGCGATCGATGAGGTGGTGTAGGAGCGCCTTCAGGCGCGATCGATGAGGTGGTGTAGGAGTGCCGACCGGCGCGATCGATATTTAATCGCGCCTAAAGGCGCTCCTACAGGGCGCTCCTACAGGGCGCCGTACGGTTTTCTGAACACCATGAAGTGCTGCTGGGGCAGCACGTCTTTCGTCTCTACCCA
>JBBQJK010000313.1:0-3591 GCA_038325835.1 Gammaproteobacteria bacterium | reverse complement strand
AGGCGATCCCAGGACGCCTGACGGGGTAACTCATGGCCATGCATCACGGTCGACGGTCGGTTGCATGGCTGATCATCCTGCGTGCCAGCCAGACCCGGCGTATTTACACTGGAAAACACCGGGCGCGGGTGTGAGGCCCCGACTACGCCGTTGCGGCCCCCACCGTGGCGGGCGATGATCAACCGATGTCCACCCTCGGCCAATTCCTCGAGTTCAGCGTCCCCGCCCAGGACCTGGGCTCATCCCTCGACTACTACCTGCGCCTCGGCTTCAGCGAAGTGCGCGTGAATGACATTCGCCCCCGGAGTTACGCGGCTGTGACCGACGGCCAGATCGTCATCGGCCTGCACGCGTTGGGCATTGACGAGCCTGCCCTGACCTTCGTGCGGCCCGACCTCGCGCGGCATGCCCGGGCGCTGGTGGACGCCGGCACGGAACTCGTCTTCCAGCGGCTCGACGACGACCAGTTCAACGAGGTGGGTCTGCGCACGCCGGACGGCCTGCTGGTGATCCTCGTGGAAGCACCAACGTTTTCCATGACTGACGATGAGCAGGGTGCGCCCCTGATCGGCCGCTGTACGGAAATGACGCTGGGCTCCGCCGTGATGGACGAGACGCGTAACTTCTTCGAGCTGGCCGGCTTTCTTGGCACGGAAAGCGAGGACGAGGAGTCGGTGCTGCTCGCCGCACCGGGACTGTCGCTAGCGCTCCGGCCTGAAGCACGCACGGCTGGTGTCACGCTGCGCTTCGAACCCAGCGGTGACTGGCGGGCTTTGCTCGACACCCGTGGCATCTCGCGGCGTCCGGCTGGCCGGGACAACCTGCTGGTCGCGCCGGAAGGGACGCGCCTCGTGCTGGTCCAGCCTCCCCCGTAGGAACGGCGACCGGCGCGATTCCGACAGGTCGCGCCGGTCGGCGCTGCTGCGGGACGGGGAGCTGCCCAGCGATTCCGGCCGGCAGGTGCCGCGACGCCCGGTGCCCGGGGATCCTCCCGATCACCGGCGGGGCGGGGTGCTGACTGTCTCGCTCCTGGTGGAGGAGATGACGATAGCGCGCTGGCGCGTGAGCTGCCAGTAGCCCGGGCGCTGGCGGCAGGGGCTCTGTGACGCCAGGCATCGGCCTGCACAGCCGGGCGCGGGGTCTCGGCAGTGCTGAGGTCGGCGCGCCCGAGGACCGTGGCGGGTAGGGCGGCGGGCTGGCAAACTCACCGGATCGGGGGTTTTTACAACCTATACTCCTACTCTCGCGAATCGGAGCTCCAGCATTGACGAAAAGCAACAAGTGGCTTCTCGAGCACGCGGCCAATGTGACGTCACAGACCGGCGAAGACGGCATCATCGCCAAGATCCTCGACGTGATTGGTCAGCCGATCGGGTGGTGTGTCGAATTTGGTGCGTGGGATGGCAGTCATCTCAGCAATACCTACGACTTGATTTCCCGTCGTGGCTTCTCGGCGGTTCTGATCGAGGGATCGGAGCGGCGTTTCCGGGAACTCGCGAGCAGGTTCGAAGGTAATCCAAACGTGCTACCGATCCATGCATTCGTCGGCTTTTCTGCCGTCGACGGCCTGGACACGATCCTGGCGAAGGCGCCAATACCGCAGGAGTTCGACGTACTCTCGATCGACATCGACGGCAATGATTACCACGTGTGGAAGGCGACCGAACGGTATCGCCCGCGGCTTGTCGTCATCGAGTACAACCAGACCATTCCTTCCGCGGTCGACTTCGTGCAGCCTGCCGATATGAACGTGAATCAGGGTTCCAGTCTCCTGGCCCTGACACGACTCGCCCGTGAGAAGGGCTACGAGCTCGTCGCCGCCACGCACCACAACGGGCTGTTCGTTCGCAGTGAGTACTTTGCAGCGTTCGGGATCGAAGACAATTCGCCTGACGCGATCCGGCCGGACGATTCGATGGTCACTTACATCTTCAATGGAATGGATGGCACGGTTTTCATCCGTGGCTACGGCAAGCTGGGTTGGCACCGCATTCCGTACCGCGAGAAACGAATGCAGCTCGTCGCCCGCCCGTTCCGCCGTTTTCCCGACACGTTCGGGCCAATCATGAAGCAGCTCGCGAAAACCTACAGATCGCTGCGGAAACGCTTGTAACGTCACTACACCGCGAGTAGTGCGTGTCGTGTATGGCGCTCGAGGTGGCCAGCGGCCCTCAGGGCTGCCAGTCCACGGCGTGATTCGCCAGGTAATCGTCCACGGCGGCACCCAGCGTCGGGTGGAACACGGCCGGGCCCAAGCTCTCGAAAAGCCCGAACCGCTTCAGCTTGTCCTTGACGGGGTCCTTCACCTCGGCAAGGTGCAGCTCGATGCCCGCTTCACGCAACGTCTGCCCCAGCTCGGCGAACATATCCGCCGACGTCACGTCGACGCTCGTCACCGGCTCGGCGGCCACAATCAGCCTGCGGACGGGGGTCGGCGAGGCTGCGACGGCCCGCAGCACCCGTTCCCGGAACAGCTCGGCATTGGCGAAGAACAGGGGGGCATCCCAGCGAAACAGTACCAGTCCCGGCACGAGTCGCGCGTCGGGATACCGCTTGATGTCGTGGAAGCCACGGATCCCGTTCACCCGGCCGAGCACTGCGAAGTGCGGCCGCCAGCCGTCCCAGAGGAACTCGATGACCGCCACGACTATCGCGAGGCCGATGCCGGGAATCGCGCCGAGCACTGCCACACCGGCGAAGCAGCCCATCGACAACCAGAACTCCCAGCGCTGGATCCGGAAGATGCGCCGCAGGTCCGCGAACTCGAAGAGACCGATGGCGGACGCAATCACCACAGCTGCCAGCGCGCTGGTTGGCAGGTTGGCGAGCAGGTCTGGCGCCAGCAGCAGCATCAGGGCAACGGCCGCGGCGCCGACGACGCCGGTGAGCTGCGTCCGGGCGCCCGCCGCCTCGGCGACCGGCGTCCGTGAGGAACTGCTGCTGACCGGAAAGCCCTGGAAAAGGCCCGCGGCGAGGTTTGCGACCCCCAAAGCCACCATCTCCTGGTTCGGATCCACGTAGCTGCGGCTCCTGGCGGCATAAGCCCGCGACAGGACGCTCGTGTCGGCAAACGCAACGAGTGCCACGGTACAGCCGCCGATGACCACCGTGCCGAGGTCCCCGAGGCTGATCCAGGGCACCTGGAAGGCAGGCAGCCCCTGGGGCAGCGCACCGAGCACCTCCACTCCAGCGCCGCCGCCGAGGTCAAAGAGGCCGACCGCGACGGTCGCCGCAACGACGGCAACCAGCATGCCTGGAATCTGCCGCCAGGGCCTGAGCAGCAGGATCACTGCGAGCGTCGCCGCCCCGATGCCTAACGCGGTCCAGCTGGTAGCGCCGTCCAGGACCGACGTACCCAGCTGCACGAGGTCGCGGACGGGTCCGGCGCTGTCGATCGACACCCCGAAGAGCTTGGGCAACTGGTTGACGATCACGACGAAGGCAATCCCGTTCATGTAGCCGTAGCGGATCGGCTTCGACAGCAGCTCGGTGATGAAGCCCAGGCGCAGGACGCCCGCGAGGATGCAAGCCACCCCCGAGACCACCGCCATCACGCTGGCGAGGGCGATGGCGCGCGCGGGGTCGCCGGCC
>JBBQJK010000312.1:0-3594 GCA_038325835.1 Gammaproteobacteria bacterium | reverse complement strand
TGAGCGGTCGGGTGGTGCCGGACTACCGCTCCAGAATCGCCGTAACCCCCATCCCCCCCGCCGGACAAATCGAAATCAATCCCCGGCCCGAGCCTCGCTGCTCCAGCAACGTCGCCAGCGACGCCACGATCCGTGCGCCGGTCGCCGCAAACGGATGCCCGATCGCAATGCTTCCGCCCTTCAGATTCATCTTCGCCCGATCGATCTTCCCCAGTGGCTGATTGCGCCCCAGCTTGTCCCGGCAAAACTCCGGTGACTCCCAGGCCTTCAGCGTGGCCAGCGTCTGGGCGGCAAACGCCTCGTGAATCTCGTAGAAATCGAAGTCCTGCAGGCCCAGGCCGGCGTCATGCAGCATTGCCGAAACGGCATAGGCCGGCGCCAGCAGCAACCCTTCTGTTTTTACGAAGTCCACAGCGGCCACCTTGCCGTAGCGCAGGTAGGCCTGGATCGGCAGTCCACGGCTTTTCGCCCAGTCCTCCGAGGCCAGCAGTACCGCCGCCGCGCCGTCGGTCAGCGGCGTGCTGTTGCCAGCCGTCATCGTGCCAGCTGCGCCCCGGTCGAAAACGGGCTTTAACTTTGCGAGCCGCTCCAGCGACGAGTCCCGCCGGATGTTGTTGTCTTCCTTCGCACCCTGGAACGGCACGACCAGAGCGTTGTAGAAGCCCTCGTCGTAAGCCTTGGCTGCTTTCTGGTGTGACTCCAGCGCCAGCTGATCCTGGTCGGCCCGGGTGATGCTCCACTGCTTCGCCGTGATCTCTGTGCTCTGGCCCATCGACAGCTTCGTGCGCGGTTCGTTCACGCCGGGCGCCACCGGCTTGAACATGGCGGGGCGCAGTCCCAGCCAGGGCTTCAGCCGCGCGCCGAAACTACGGCCCCGGGCGCTCGCCAGCAGCACCTCGACGTATTCGTCCGGATAAACAATCGGCACGTCGCTGATCGTGTCTGTCCCGGCCGCAATTCCTGAATCGATCTGGCCCAGCGCAATCTTGTTGCCGAGCAGAATCGCCGCTTCCAGGCTGGTGCCGCAGGCCCGCTGCAGGTCGAAGGCCGGGGTCTCGGGAGCCAGCGTCGTGCCCAGCACGCATTCCCGGGCCAGGTTCCAGTCCCGGGAGTGCTTCATGACGGCGCCCAGGGCCACATCGCCGAGGCGCTCGCCATTGAGTTTGAACGCGTCGACAACGGCCTGGAGGGTGGCCGTCATCAGGTCCTGGTTGGACTGGTGCACGTAGTTCGTATTGGCGCGGCAAAAGGGGATGCGCCGGCCACCAATGATGGCGACCCGGCGGGGTGCGGTGTAGTGCATGGCAACTCCTCCAGTGGGCAGGACGATCTATTGGCCGAAGGCAGGCGCTCCGGCGCCGAGATACTCCGCTTCCTCAGGGGTATTCGGCCGGCCGAGGGTTTTGTTCCGATGCGGGAAGCGCCCGAACGACTCCACGATATCGTGGTGCAGTTCCGCGAACTGGGCGAAGGTGGCAAAGGTTGCCTTCAGCGTGTCGGACACACCACTCACCAGCCCCTCGTAGATCTTCACCGACCGCGCCTGGATCTTCAGTGACTCTGCGTGCTGCAGGGGCATGAAGTAGAAGGCCTGCTGGAACGGGCTAAGCGTCTTGTAGTCCCCCTTCATCGCGCCCTCGACACAGAGCTTCAGCGCGTGGGGGTCTCGGGAAAATGCCTTGGCGGTGCCCCGGTAGATGCTGCGCCGGAACTGGTCCAGCAGCAGGATCAGCGCCAGTCGGCCCTCGGGCGTGCCCGTCCAGGAATCCAGTTCCCCCTTCGACGCCCTGTCCACCAGCGGCCCGAACTCGGTGCGGATCACGGCGTCGGTGACGGCATCGGCCGTGAACCACCGGTCCATCCGGCTGTCGATCGTCGGCTGGTCCATCGTCCCCGGCTGAAACCAGAAGTCGAGGACGCGGCGGATGTCGGGGTCGGTCATAGCGCGAGTGTAGGAGCGCCGACCGGCGCGATCAATATCGATCGCGCCTTGAGGCGCTCCTACTGGAGCTCAATCTTTTGTTCGACGACCGTGCCCACGGTCACCGCAAACGCCGCGTTCTTGTATTTCGGCGGGCCGAACTTGGGGCGCAGGTTGTTGGACAAGCCGGCAGGTTCCTTGGGCAGCCCGATGAAGTTGCTCTCGAGCTTGCCGTTGTCATTCACGTCCTGAAAAATCGAGAGGGCGTACTCGCCCTCCGGCAGCAGCAGCTCCAGGGTAACCGAGTCGTTCACGCGGTTGCCGGCGATCACCACGCTCTTCTGGGTCCGGTACCGGTCACTCAGCCAGTCGTCTTTTTTGTCGTAGACCCAGACAAACAGACGGCCCTTGTCCGACTTCACGTTGGTGGCAACGACCCGCAGGTTGGCGCCCGCTTCGGTGCCGTCGGCGGCTACCGCGTTGACCCCCGTGACGGACAGCAGCAGTGCGACGGCGGTGACGATGTGCTTCATGGCGTTGATGTTTCCCTTAGTCACGAATCCCGATGGCCGCCCGGGCATCCAGCGCGGTGCCCACCACCTGCGCCTGGTCCGGACCCAGAACGGTGAAGTGTCCCATTTTTCGGCCCGGCCGTGCCTCGTGCTTGCCGTACAGATGCAGGCGCAGGTTGGGGAGGGACAGCAGCCGTGCCCACTGCGGTTCGCCCGCCGACCAGAGGTCGCCCAGCAGGTTTACCATGACGGCCGGGCTGACGAGCGCTGTACCGCCCAGCGGCAGGCCACAGAGCGCCCGCACCTGCTGCTCGTACTGGCTGGTGGCGCAGGCGTCCAGCGTGTAGTGGCCGCTGTTGTGGGGCCGCGGCGCCATTTCATTGACATAGAGCGCGCCGCCGCTGATGAAGAACTCCACGCCCAGGGTGCCGACGTAGCCCAGCGCCGCCGCGATCTGCAGGGCGCACTGGCGGGCGGCTTCGGCGAGTGCGGGGCTGATGCGCGCCGGCACGATGGACACATCGAGGATGCCCCGCCGGTGGCTGTTCTCGGCGACGGGAAAGCAGGCGGCCGACCCCGTCGCGTCCCGGGCCAGGACCACGGACACCTCGCAGTCCAGGGGCAGGAGCGCCTCCAGCACGCAGGCCTCGCCGCCGAGACCGCGCCAGGCCGCCAGCGCCTCGTCCCGCGTGACCACCCGGGCCTGGCCTTTGCCGTCATAGCCGAAGCGGGCAACCTTCAGTACGCCGGGAAACAGCGTCGCGGGAGCCGTGGTCAGGTCTCTCTCACTGCGCATCACCGCGAAGGGTCCGTGGGGGAGTTGCTGGTCGCGCAGGAACGTCTTTTCGGCGATCCGGTCCTGGCACACGGCGACCGCAGCGGCGGATGGGCGCACGCGGAGCGCGCGGGCCAGGTACTCCAGGGAGGCTGCCGGGACGTTCTCGAATTCTGTGGTGACCGCCGCGCAGCCCAGGGCAAGCGCATCCAGGGCCACGCGATCGGCATAGTCCGCCGCGAGATGCCGGTCGGCGATCCGGCCGGCCGGACTCGACGGGTCCGGGTCCAGCACCCAGACCCTGTAACCGAGAGCGTGGGCCGCCCGCACGAAGAACCGGCCGAGCTGTCCGCCGCCCAACCGGCCCCGGATGGCGGGGGCGAGTA
>JBBQJK010000311.1:0-3673 GCA_038325835.1 Gammaproteobacteria bacterium | reverse complement strand
GGGCCTGGCGGGGCCCGATAGGTGGTCCCCTGGCTCAGGAGCATCTGCGCCTGTCCCTGTTGGAGCGCCTTCTGGCGCGAACAAAATTAGAGCGTCGCGCGTTAAGCCGCTCCTACGGGCGAGCACCGAAGACGGGATCGCTCAGCTATTCGAACTCCGCGGCCAGGAATTCCACGAACTCGCCGCCCACGCCAACGAACTGCGCCGTGAAACCTGCGGCGACGACATCACCTACGTGGTGAACCGCAACATCAACTACACCAACCTCTGCACCTACAAATGCACCTTCTGCGCGTTCTCCAAGGGCAAGACGGACGAGGATCTGCGCGGCGCGCCTTACGTGCTGGACATGGCCGAAGTGTCGCGGCGCACCGAAGAAGCCTGGCGCCGGGGCGCGACAGAGGTCTGCCTGCAGGGCGGCATCCACCCGGCCTTCACCGGTCAGACCTACCTGGACGTGCTGCGCGCCGTGAAGGAGGCAGCGCCGGACATTCACGTGCACGCCTTCTCGCCGCTGGAGGTGACCCAGGGCGCGAAGACGCTGGGGCTGACGCTGGAAGCGTTCCTGAAGCAGCTGAAGGCCGCGGGCCTCGGCACGCTGCCGGGCACCGCCGCCGAAATCCTCGACGATGACGTGCGGCAGCTGATCTGCCCGGACAAGGTGAACACGGCCGAGTGGCTGGGCGTGATGCGCACCGCCCATAAGCTCGGCCTGCGCACGACGTCCACGATCATGTTCGGCCACCTGGAGACACCCCGGCACTGGGCGCGGCACCTGCTGGCGATTCGCAATCTCCAGAGGGAGACCGGCGGCTTCACCGAGTTCGTCCCCCTGCCCTTCGTGCACATGGAAGCGCCGATGTACCGCCGCGGCCTCGCGCGGCCCGGGCCGACCTGGCGGGAGGTCGTGCTGATGCACTCAGTCGCCCGGCTGGTGCTCGGCCCCGTTCTCAAGAACATTCAGGTGAGCTGGGTGAAGCTGGGCGAAGAAGGCGCGGCGCGCATCCTGGAGGCGGGTGCCAACGATCTGGGCGGCACGCTGATGAATGAAAGTATTTCCCGGGCGGCTGGTGCCAGCTTCGGCCAGGAGCTGCCGCCGGAGCGGATGGACGCGTTGATCGAGGGCATTGGCCGTCGGCCCGTGCACCGGACGACGCTGTATGGCACGCCCACTGACGAGCGGGTGGCGGCGGGGTATGAGGCGGCGCCGCTGGAGGTGTTGCGGTTTCAGTCGGCGCGGGAGTATCGGGCGGGGAGTTGACGGGGCTACGAGCTGATGTGTATGCCGCCATCAAGCCCCTCACTGCCCAGCCACCGGCAAAGCGGCGACCGATAGGTCTTACGATCGACCTGGAGCTGGCGTGATCTGCTTGCCAGGCATCAGAAGTGAGCAGCGAGCCCCAACTCCTCGGCAGCGGCATGGAGCCGCCGATCCCGCGTAAGCAGAACTTCGTTCGCGACACTCGCGGACGCCAGCAGGTGCACATCGATCCAGCCGAGCCCACGCCCGGCCAACCGGTGCTCGTGAACAAAGGTCATGACATCCGAGTGCCGGACCACGGTGAGCATGGGCAAGGCTTCCATGGACTCTAGCACCGCGACGCGCTGCGTCAGGTTCCCACAGGCTACCTCCCCCACTACGAACGGGTGCACGGAGACCCGCGCCTGCTCCAGTAGTTCAATGAGTACTGGATCGCCACCACGCAGGTGATCAACCCAGACCGCCGTATCGACCAGCACTAGAGATCCTGTTATCTACTCTTATCCACTCTGGGCAGGCCGCCGCCGGCGGGTGGCCCCGAGCTTCTTTTGGGTGCCACCCAGCGCCACCAGGCGTCGTGCACTTTCCCGGGCGATCAGAGCCTCAAGCCCCGCGTTAAGAAGCGCGGCTTGTTCTTGGAGGCCGGTCAGTAACTTCGCCTTCTCGAGCAAGGACTTATTGATCTGTGGCGCGTTGGGCATGTGCATGACTATGGCTCCTGGGATGGCGGTACACAAGCTGCCGCTCCATAGAGGAAGCAAGCCACGGCCCTGCAATCGGTCTACTCGAGAAACTCACTTGATGTTACGGTTTTGCGGCGCCCGCTCCAGGCGTCGTCCACCGTGCAATGAAGCTTGGCACCTCGAACACCACTCGGGTGCTGCGGTCCTGGCACCTTCCTGAGTTGCGCTAAGCCGCCGCGATTGTTTCCACGGCGGACGGCAACCGGTCGAGAACCAACTGATTGAGATTCACGCGCTGACTGGCGTGATCGATGTCGATGCCGACGAGGTGCCCGTCTGCGTCGAAATCGAGAACCACGCCGTCCGCCACCTCGTCGCTGTCGACGCTGGGGCGATCCGCCAGATCGATGTAGAGCGAATCAGTTGCCGCGTCGTAGTGGAGTTTCATGGGGTGAACCTTCGGTCGGGGAACGCGTTGTGCACGGTGACTCTATCGGCAAGCGTGATCACCCTCAAGTAACGACCGCCCAGTTCAGGGACCAAACCCCAGAATCGGTACCGCCCATCAGGCTGGTGCTCGACCCGGAAGGGTTGCCGCAGCACCGCTGCGCACCACTCTTTCCTGAGATAGGGGCGTTTTCGCAGGACATCCTTCTCGAAGTAGTCCGTACATCTGCAGGCAGCCATCCCGCGGAACTCTGCCGTCGGCGGGCTTGGCTGCCCCTGGCAATTCCCGTTGAAAACGCGGAATTTGGCGCTGGCCTCCCCGTTCCGAGGGAGCTATGGTCCCACGACCGGTCAAACCGACTCACCCCATGAGGCACACGGTGGACTACCTCTACTCGCTGTATGATGCCCTCGTCAGCATCAACGTCCCGAATGACAAGGCTAGGGCTGTCGTTGATGCCATGGAGCGGGACATGGGCACCACGATCGCAACCAAGACCGACCTCCAGCTTCTGCGGCAGGAGCTGATCGCGAGCCTCGCGTCCCGCGACGAGTTGGCCGGAGTCAGGACCGACCTGTCAGCTCTGCGTCAGGACCACGCGTTGCTGCGCAAGGACCTGAACGTGCTGGCCTCCAGCTTTCACAAGGAACTGAAACTCCTGTCCACCACCATGACCGTCCGGCTAGGTTCCATGCTGGTGCTTGGGTTCGGCGTAATGATCGCGGCGCTCAGGTCTCTGCCCGGCTGAGCCACCACCCGTATCGTTCAGTCAGATTTCCGCTCCTGAACCATCATCTCGAAAGCGCACGTAGCAGGTCGCGGCGGCCCGGGACTAACGGGCGGCAGCCAGGCTACCTGGCCGTGTCCTGCTCGCCCAGTACCTCAACCTTGATCATGACGGTATTGACCTCCGAGAGACTGCTCCGCGAGACGCCACCGAGACCGCGGCTGTCGGCATCGGTGCTCTGGTTGATGCTACCGAGCGGAATCCACTCGCCGATGGGCCCGGACACCTGCGTACTGATTGATTGAGTTTGAATCGTCGGAGCGTCGTAGTCTCTGCGGCGATCGCCCTGTGGAGCACCCGAAACTCCGGTGCCCTGACTACGTTTCTGACCCGCCAGCTTGTCGTTCTGCTGGTCTATGTCGAGAATGACTCGACCAGCAACCACCCGCGCGATGACCTTCACCCCTTGATTGACGGGGTAGTACTCCCGGCTCGTCACGCGCTGGCCATTAGCCAGCGTATAGCTGCTGGTGACCGGCGTGGTCACCCCAATA
>JBBQJK010000310.1:0-3684 GCA_038325835.1 Gammaproteobacteria bacterium | reverse complement strand
CGATGCGGTTCGGACGATTCTTGCCGCGCTGCGCGAAGATGCCGACACTGGGCCACGCCTTGTTGTTCCGGGGATGCCGCGAACCAGTTACAACCTTCGACGGCTCGACTTCGTGAAAGAGATACAGCACCTCGACGTGGGGGCGAACAGCCTCGACAACGCCGATTGCTTCAACCTGGACGTTCACTAACGTTGCTCCTTTAACGGCGCCCAACGCCTGAGCTCACCGGCGCGCATGCGACCGGTGGAGCGCGTAGTTAGAAGTCATGCGGCCCATTCCATCTTCAGTCGCTTCTTCTCTACGGCGCAGTCGCGAAGATAGAGATTGATCAAATTCTGGTAAGGAATTCCGGTGCCGCCTGCAAGATTCTTGAAGTACTGAATCGTTGCCTCGTCTAGGCGGATGGTGACCTGACGCTTGGCTTTGCGAATGTAGGGGTTTGGCTTTGACTTGGCGAAGTCGTAATGCTTTTTCATGAGATGTACCTTGCGTATTCCTTACGCTCTGTTGGATCCGCCCGCCGCGCGGAGATGATTCGAATGACCTGCTCTGATTCTCGATAGCAGTGACACACGACCAGTACACGCAGGCCGATGCTCATCCCCAGCATCAGGAATCGGGGCTCATCGTCTGATCCTTCCACGTCCGGGATGATCCGGGCGAACTCGTCCAGAAAGACGCTCTTGGCCTCAGTAAAGCCAATCCCGTGCTTTTTCTGATTGGCACGGTCCTTACGAGGGTCCCAGGCGAACTGTAGGTCGACCATACATACAGTGTAACTACACTTTACGCCTGGTCAACCCGAACTTCTAACGCCTGAACTAAGCCGACCGGCGAAGCGGGTTCGGCTTTAATGAACTGTTAGCCCTCATCCATGGGCGGAAACTCTGGATGGTGTGGCAAGCCATCCGCGAACTCTACCCAGGTAAGATGCCGAGAATGCCAATAATGGAGCTCCGGCTTGATTGAGTCAGGCTGATCGAGGCTGCCAACGGTGATGTCAATGAGGCCAGGAATGTACTCAGCAGTGAAGGACATCTGAGTTCCGCAAGTGCCACAGAAGCCCCGCTCCGCCTCTGGAGATGAGGTGTACGCATTGGGGCGACACTTGGTAAAGGATACCTGCGACTGCTCAACCATGGCCGAAGCAACAACAGGGGCGGCATTGGCACGTCTGCACATTGAGCAATGGCAGATCGCAGCCATGATCGGCTCGCCAGTGATCTGGTACCGAACGCTGCCGCACTGGCAGCCACCGTTGAAGTTGCTGTTCGACCTGCTAGAGAACTCCCAGGAGGTCTAACGCCTGAGCTCACCGGCGGCGCTCACGGACAGCACCGCGAATGGCACCTACGCCGACCGCCGACCGGTGGAGCGACTAGTTTGACCCCGCTTCACCACCTTGCGCAGTTCGTCGTTGATCTGCGTTTGGAATCCAGGACCGCGGGCGCGAAAGAAGGCGATGACATCCGCATCAAGGCGAATAGTGGTCGATACCTTTCTCGGTGCCTGCTGAGGTCCGCGACCACGCCTCAGTGTCGGTGGCCCGAGCATCTGCTCCGACCACGGGGGATTTGCCGGATCAGCAACCTTAGCCTTGAAACCTTTTGGCTTCTGCAATGTAGTAGCGCGTTTCATACTTTTCCGCCTTACGAAGAGAAATGACGTGTGGCCCGGCAGGCCGCTCGGTGTACACCAGAACGACAACCCCGCGCCGCCAGCGCCCGAACGTGACAAACCTCTGTTCTTAGTAGCGCTCGCGGGTGTCCTCGCGCGTTACCGTGAAGTCGTCCCAGATGGCCTCACAACCGACGAAATCGAGCCCATGGACCTTGAGGTTGGCCAAGCGCTTTCTCCCGGTCCATGTGACCATGTCAGGAGTGTAGTAACAATAAGTCAGGGGGCAATGCCCGGTCGCAGCGGGGGCTAACGCCTGAGCTCACCGGCGCCAGCGGCTGGCGCGCGGGTTGCCCTTGCAAGCCGCGTGACAGACCCGTCAGGCAACCGATGGGCTATCGATGAGCCCAGAATTCTGGCCGCTGCCGCTGGTGAGCGACGGCGACAATCGCAATCTCGGGCTCCAGCCGATAGATGAGCGTGTATGGATACCGCGAAGGCAGTATGTAGTGACGACAACCGTGGTTGCGCTCGGGCCAGCGCTTCGGGGCCTCGACGACGGACTTGACGGCCGCCTGTAGTGCCAACAGAAAACCGCGTGCTGCAAACGGGCTGCGCGCGACGTACCAGTTGCGCGCAAACTCGGCATCCAGAATAGCTTCCGGATGCCATCGCAGTTCACTCGAAACCACGGAACAGGCGTTCTCGGACCTGCGACCAGGGCACCGTCTCGACTGACTTTGCGTCTAGCTCTCCGATACGCCGTTTTATCTCGGCGTCCCAAGCCGCTTCAGCGCCTGGATCCGCCTCGCCCTCAAGGCTTTCTATCAACGCCCCGGCCAGTGCCGCCCGGTCGGCTTCGCTCAAGGAAAGCGCCTTCGTCAGAATTTGTTTGGCTGTTTCGCTCATGTTGAAAGTATACCGCCGACAAGAACAACGGGATTGCCGAATGTTGCCGCAGAACTATCAATAGACGCCCAAACAGCCGAAAGAAACTGGACACAATCGTCGGATAGTCTCCTCGACCTCGGATCAAGGTGCTGATTCCATTGGCCGGCGGCAGTTGAAATGTCGCCTGACTTGCCGGGGAGACAGGGAGCATGGCGAATCCACCCGGATTGCTCGAGGTGGCGCGAGACAAGATGCGGCTTCGGCACCTGGCATTGCGCACCGAACAGGCTTACCTGCAGTGGATCAGGCGCTACGTGCAGTTCCATCAGCGGCGGCATCCCCGGGACCTCGGTGCGGCGGACGTGGAGCAATTCTTGACGCATTTGGCCGTCACCCGCAAGGTCAGCGCCAGTACCCAGAGCCAGGCCCTGCAGGCCCTCCTGTTTCTTTACCGTAATGTCCTCGGCATCGCCCTGCCCTGGCTGGACAATGTCACTCGCGCGAACCGGCCCAAGCGCCTGCCGGTGGTGCTGACCCGAGCCGAGGTGCGGTCCGTGCTGGCCGCGCTCGACGGCAGGTCGCTGCTGATTGGCCAGCTCCTGTACTTAAGCGGGCTGCGCGTCATGGAGGCCCTGCCGCGGCGGATCCGCTGCGGACCCACCTGACCCGGCTGCGGGCCTGGTTCGAGGAGGAACGGCGGCAGGTAAAACCCGGGGTCTCCCTGCCGAATGCCCTCGCGGCCAAGTACCCGGGCGCCGGCACCCAGTGGGGCTGGCAGTACGTCTTCCCCTCCGCGTCCCTCTGCCAGGACCCCTACTCGGGGCGGCCCGTCCGCCACCACGTGCACGAGAAGACCCTGCAACGAGCCATGCGCAATGCCATGCAGGCGGCCCACCTGCTGGAGGACGGCTATGACATCCGCACCGTGCAGGAGCTGCTCGGCCACAGCGACGTGAAGAGCCCGCTCGATCGGTGACTGGCTAATGACCCCGTGTGCGGGCGCCCACCAGCCAGGTGGCACTCGCCATCCGCACCGAACCGGCGCTGACGTGGTTCCTGAGCGCAGCCTTGATGGCCGCGACGACTGCCACCTGGTCGTCCACGCTGGCTGCTGCATAGGCACTCGCGGCGGGACCCATGCGCGTCAACTGCGTCACCGCATCGTCAATGCTGCC
>JBBQJK010000309.1:0-3693 GCA_038325835.1 Gammaproteobacteria bacterium | reverse complement strand
CGGCGCCAGTTGTGGCGTGAGATAGAGATGGCACAAGCGCGCCAGGTCGGGAACGCTGACGTAAAGGCTGCCACCCGGCGCCAGCACCCGGCGCCATTCGCGCAGGACCAGTGGCAGCTTGTCCTTGTAGTCAAAGTGCTCGAGCACGTGGCTGGCGTAGACCTCGGCAAAGGTACCGTCCGGGAAGCGTGCCAGGTTGGCCGCATCACCCAGGTGGTCCACGTGGTCAGCGGCAATGGCATCGATGATGTCCCAGCCGTCGTGCCGGTTCTTGCCCCCGATGTGGAGACGGCGGCCGGGACTCGGCGAATCCGTCATGCGAAGCTTCCGTGTTGTTTAAGTGACAGCGATCATGACATAAGGGCACGGTGGCAAGCGTGACGCCAATTCCGCAAGAGAAGCCGGCAAATCTGGCTACAATGCGGTCGTCGACATTGCACGCCCCACCGGGGCCGGGACCATGACGGGCGAACCGCGAGACCAGGCAAGCACCGACGCGGCTCTCGAGGCAGCCAACCGGGCACTGAAGGATGCCGAGTGGGCCGAGAATGCCGGGCTGCGGGAACGCGCCGTCACCGCGTACCGGACGGTGGTTGGCCTGTTCCCCGGCGTCTGGGAGGCCCACAACAATCTCGCCAATCTCCTGCTGGAGCTCGGTCGGCCGGCGGAAGCACTGCAGTCCGCCCTGGCGGCGGCGGCCGTCCGGCCCGACGACCCGCAGGTGAACGCCAACGTCGCCCGCTCGTGGCTCGGGCTGGACAAGCCCGGAGAGGCCGTGCCCTTTCTCCGGCGGGCCCTCGCTGCGCAGCCGGCTGCACACCACCTGCGGGACATGCTGGCGAGAGCCCTGCAGGACAGTGGCCGCCAGCAGGAAGCGGTAGCGGTGTTCCGGGAGGTCGAAGGCCGATTTCCCGACGACTTCCAGCTGCTGGAACTGATGGCCCGTTTCTACCGCCGGGCCTCGCTGGGCCCGGATGCCGAGCGCTGCCTTCTCCGCATGCGGCAGCTCGATCCCGGCCACGCGCCCACCTACGGCAACCTCGCCCAGCTCTACCTGGATTTCACCCGCTTCAGTGAAGCGCACCAGGTGGCCCGGGAGGGGCTCAAGGTGGATCCCAATTCGATCGTGTTCTGGAACACCATCGCCACGTGCCAGCTGAGCCTCGGGCAGGTCGACGAGTCGCTCAAGTCCTACCGCAAGGTGCTGGAGCTGGAACCGGGTGCCGCCGTCGCCCACTCGAACCTGCTCCTGACGATGCATTACGTCAGCGGCCTGGATCCGGCCGAGATCTTCGCCGAGCACCAGAGATTCGGCCGCGTGCAAACGCCCCCGACGCTGGCCAACAAGATTTTTGCCAACTCTGCGGAACCCGAGCGCCGGCTGCGGATCGGGTACGTATCCGGAGACCTTCGCAACCACTCGGTCGCCTATTTCCTGGAGCCGCTACTGGACCACCGGGACCGGGACCGCTTCGAGGTGTATGCCTACTCAGGCGTGAAGGCGCCGGACAGCGTGACCCAGCGCCTCAGGACCAAGTTTGACCAGTACCGTAGCGTCGCCCACGCGCATCACAGCCAGCTGGCACAGATTATAAAAAGCGACCAGGTCGACATCCTGATTGACCTGGCTGGCCATGCAGGCAGCTTCCATGCCGCCATGCTCGGCTACAAGCCAGCCCCGGTCCAGGTGACTTACCTCGGCTACCCGGACACCACGGGTATCGAGGCGGTGGATTACCGGATCACCGACTGGATCTCGGATCCGCCCGGCGCCGAGGCCTGGTCCACGGAAAAGCTCGTAAGGCTGCCTGGCGGCTTCCTGTGCTTCCGGCCGCCCGAGACCCTGCCCGCCATAGGCCCACCACCGGGCATCGCGAACGGCTACGTGACATTCGGGTCCTTCAACCGCGAGTTCAAGGTTTCTCAGCAGATCCTCGACCTCTGGTGCCGGATTCTCAAGGCCGTGCCGGGCTCACAAATCCTGATGAAGTCGATTGCGGGCAGCGACCCGGCGACCCGGGAATTTCAGCTCGGTGAGTTCAAGCGCCGCGGCATCGACCGCGAGCGGGTAGAGTTGGTGGGCTTCATCCCCAGCCAGGCGGAGCATCTTGCCATGTACCGCAAGATCGACGTGGCGCTCGATACGTTCCCGTACCACGGCACGACCACGACGCTGGATTCGGTGCTGATGGGCGTGCCCGTCGTCACCCTGTCCGGCCAGACCCATGCCAGCCGCGTCGGGGCCAGCCTGCTCACGCAAATGGGCATCCCGGAATTCATCGCTCACACCGAGGACGAGTACGTCGGCAAGGCCGTCGAGCTGGCCTCGAACCTGGACCGGGTCGCCGCACTACACGGAGCGCTGCGCCAGAACCTCCTCACCAGCACGCTCTGCGATGGCCCGGGATTTGTCCGCACCTTCGAGTACGCGCTGCGGGGCATGTGGCTCCACTGGTGCGAGACCCGGGGCGTCGCGCTGTCGCCGGAGCAGGTGGCCCAGGCGAGTTTCGACTTCGGACCCCTGCACCGCGCTGCGCCCTAGCGGCCGCCCCGGACCTGGTTCATCAATCCTTGCACGTCGGCGCTGCCGGCAATGCGGATCAGGTTTATTTCGGCAACAGGTCGAAGGCGATGCACAGCCGTTCTTCATTTGAATGGAACGGGATGGTCCTGTGGTAAAGCGCGGAGGGAAACAGCACCACCTGCCCGGGCCTCGGCTGCTTGACCAGGGTCGGCACCGGCCGGTCCGACAGCCGCGGCAGATCGCCGCTGTCCAGGCCGAACTCTATCGCACCTTCACCAGGCGGAGCGACTGTTGGCATCTGCAGGTACAGGCAGCCACTCACCCAGCCGAAGGGATGATTGTGGTAATTCTGGTAACCGCCGGACAGCAGCCGCACGTAGCAGCTACGCAGCCGCATGTTCGCGGGCCAGCACGTGGCGAGGGCAAGGCCCGGAGGCGCCAGGGCGCCCGGTACCGCTGCAGTTCCTCCACCAGGTCGCTGTGCCGGTGTAGCGGTCCGCCACCCGCACCTCGGCGAGGGGCTCCGGGCAGAACAGGTGCGAATCCTTTCTCCCGAAGGCGCAGGACGCGTAGGCACTCATCGAAGCCGAGTACAGGTTCGTCGCCTAATCCGCCGCGTGGGCTTCGAGATAGGCGAAGAAATCCGTGGGCCGGCCGAGCCGCAACTCGCAGTCGAGGGCCAGTGCAAGGAAATACGGGTTGCCGGAGGCCCGGAAACAGGCTAGCGCCTCGTCGATGCGCACCAGGTCCCGGAGAGCATTGCCGAGGAACATGTGGGCGGGAGCGGACTCCGGCGCGAGCTCTGCCGTACGACCAGCGGCGAGATGGGCCCGAACAGTGTCCAGTTGCTGCACGGTTGTCGTCATCGGTTCATGAGGGCTGCATCCGGGTGTAATCGGGCACCGTGCGCCCGTAACTCCCGGACTTCAGGAGATAGAGGTGTCCATGCGGCTGCATGAGCCCGTAGAGCTGACGCAGCTCCTGCCGGGCGACGTCCAGCGTCGTGTCGGGTACGGAGCTCACCACGTGCGCGTAGACCTGGGCCAGCGGAGTGACGGCGTCCATATAACGAAACAGGACCCGATTGATCGGGGTGCCCACGACGGTCAGCGTGCCGCTGCGGCCCGTCAGCGTGAGCGTCCTGCCCGGGGTCAGGCCTTCGCCGATCT
>JBBQJK010000308.1:0-3703 GCA_038325835.1 Gammaproteobacteria bacterium | reverse complement strand
TCCGCCGGTCCGTCCGGCCCCCCCTGGGGGGCGCCCAGTCCGGCCCTACACCCCCCCCCCCGCCCTCACGCCGCACCTACACGACGCCCAGACAAACGATCCTGCAATGAAACCTGACAGCAACTCAGTCGATTGCGTCGTTATCGGCGCTGGCGTTATCGGCCTGGCCGTGGGCCGCGCCCTCGCCCAGCGCGGTCTGGAGGTGGTGGTCGTCGAAGCGGCCGGCGCCATCGGCACGGAAACCAGCAGCCGCAACTCGGAAGTCATCCACGCGGGCATCTACTACCCGGTGGGGACCCTGAAGGCTCGCTTGTGCGTCGCGGGCCGCCGGCTCCTCTACGCGTATTGCGAGGAGAAGGGCATCCGTCACCGCCGGATTGGCAAGCTGATCGTGGCCACGACCGACGCCGAGATCCCCATCCTCGAGAGGTACCTGGCCCAGGCCCGGGCCAATGGCGTTGCTGACCTGGCCTGGGTCGAGCAGGCCGAGGCAGCCAGACTGGAGCCCCACGTCAGCTGCGTGCGGGCGCTGCATTCACCGTCTTCGGGAATCATCGACAGCCACGAGTACCTGCTCGCGCTGCAGGGCGACCTGGAGGCCCGGGGCGGGCAGGTGGTGCTGAACAGCCGGGTTACGCGGGTTGAGCGACGCGGCAGTGGGTTTGCAGTGACCACCGGAGATGCAGCGACTCCCGGGATCAGCTGCCGGCGACTGGTCAACGCGGCCGGCCTGCACGCCCAGGCTTTAGCCCGCAGTATCGAAGGCGTCCCCCTCTCATGCATTCCCGAACAGCACCTGGCCTTGGGCCACTACTACACGCTGTCGGGCAAGTCGCCCTTCAGCCGCCTGGTCTATCCGGTGGCCGAGACCGGAGGGCTCGGCATCCACGTCACCCTGGACCTCGCTGGCACCGCCCGCTTCGGGCCCGACGTGCAGTGGCTGGACACCATCGACTACGGCTTCAATCCGGACACCCGCGCCCGGTTCGCCACCGCGATCCGCCGCTACTACCCGGGACTGGATGACTCACGGTTGCAGCCGAGCTACACGGGCATCCGACCCAAGCTCAGCGGCCCCGGCGAGTCCGCTGCCGATTTCGTGATCCAGGGTGAAGGCCAGCATGGTGTGCCGGGACTCGTGAACCTCTACGGCATCGAGTCGCCGGGTCTGACGGCCGCGCTGGCGCTGGCCGAGGAGATATCCCTCCCGTAAGAGCGCCTATAGGCGCTCCTACGCCCGCGGCTTCATCTCACCCGCGTCCAGCCTCTGCATGTAATCCCGGTAGGCGCCCATTGCGCGCCAGCCCAGGAACCACAGCACGGGAATGTTGACGAAAAGCATGAGCCCGGTGCCCAGGCCGCTCAGGTTGTCGAGTTGTGCATCGGTCTTGAGGAAGCCCAGGGTGGAGACCACTGCCAGGCTGCAGTAGAGCAGCTTGAAGGGCATGAGCCAGCGCTCTCCGCCGAGGAAGACCAGCCCCTGCTCCGCGTAGTAGCTGTAGCTGATCATCGTGGAGAGGGCGAAAAGCCACACGACGATAGTCACTATCCAGCGGCCAAGACCCGGGAGCACGGAGTCGAAGGCCACGGCCGTCAGGGTCGCACCCACATAGCTCACGTACACGCCACCATCCTTTAGCTGCGGTTCGAGCCGGCTCTCCAGGGTTTTCCAGCGCAGCAGAGGGCCTGTGTCCCCCATTGCGACGCTGCCGCTCAGCCGGTGGAGGTCGTTGCCGCTCTGGGCATTCGGGTCCCCGCGCAGGATGGCAAAGACGCTCTCCCCACCTTCCCACTCCCGGGCCATCCGGGCGGGAGCCGCCTGCTCTGGCAGCGACCAGACCCCCGGGCTCACCAGCACCGGCCGCACGTCCCTACCGAGGCTCGCTTCCGGTGGCCGGTTCCAGGTGCCGGTGACGATGATCACGAGAGCCGTGAGGGTGCAGACCAAGATCGTGTCGATGAACGGCTCCAGTCCTGCCACCACACCCTCACGCACGGGTTCATTGGTGCGGGCTGCCGAGTGGGCGATAGGGGAGGTGCCCTGGCCGGCCTCGTTGGAGAAGATGGCGCGCTTCATGCCGTAGAGGAAGGCGTAACCCATGGTGCCGCCGATGAAGGCCCCGCTGGCTTGTGCTGGTGCAAAGGCCGACCGGACGATGAGCCCGAACATGGCGGGAATCTCGCTGGCGTGGACCCACAAGACGTAGATGGCCCCCAGGAAGTAGATACCGATCATCACGGGCACCAGGGTGCCGGCCACAGCGCCGATCCGGTGAATGCCACCGATGATCACGAGCCCGACCAGCACCGCCAGGATCAGACCCGTGACGACACTGGGCACGCCGAAGTAGCTCTCGGTGATGTTGCCCACGTTCCAGGCCTGGAACATATTGCCGCCCGTGACGACCATCACCAGCAGCGTGAAACAGAAGAGTACGCCGAGCGCCTTGCCCAGCCGGCCAGCACCCTTCTCCGCCAGTGCCTTGCTGATCACCCACATGGGGCCGCCGTGGGGATTCTCCGGGTTGTCGGTGTTCCGGTAGAGCATGGCGAGGATCACTTCGGTGGTCTTGAGCGCCATGCCGAAGAAGCCGACCACCCACATCCAGAACACCGCGCCGGGACCGCCCAGGCTGATGGCAAGGGCCACCCCCCCGATGTTGCCCAGGCCGACGGTGGCGGACAGTGCGGCCGAGAGTGCCTGGAAGTGGCTGATGGCGCCCGGGTCGCCCGCCTGATCGTACTTGCCCCGGATGGCCTGGACCCCGTGGGTCAGGGCGCGAAACTGGCAGAAGCGGGACCAGATCGTAAAGACGATCCCGGTGCCCAGGATGATGAAGAGAACGGTGTTCTGCCAGAGGAAGGCGTTGGCTGTGTCGAGGAAGCGGTCGAAGGGGGTCATCGCCTCCGAGGATAGCGGTACCGGCCTCTGGTTACAGCACTTTTATTCCAGAGTCCGGCACTGCGTTGTCGGCCATCACCCGCCCGTCCAGGGCGCTGCTACCCATCCAGTTGAGGGTGTCCGTGGAGGCCACGAAGCTCCAGGAGACGAACGCGGTGATCAGGGTGGAGAGGCCGGCGCAGCAGAGGCCGCGCAGGCCCGACGTGACGACGGTGGTTTGAGTCAGCTTCAGCATGGTCGTTCTCCCCGGGCAAGAAAATCGTGAATGCCTGGCCGGCCAGTTTCCCCCGTTGGAGGACGAGGGACGGGATGCAGCGCTCCCGGGCCGGACAGGCAAGTACCGAAAATCCCTGCGCTAACGTGGCATCTCAACTTTCCGGCGTGGGGTCCGGCCTCGTCAAAATGTGCCTTCACCATTTGCGCACCGATTATCTGGCTGCGGGTCCACGATGGGCGTGAACCGGCCCGCGAACTGTCAACCACTTGACACAACGGCGGAGATAGCTGGAACTCACCCCCATGACCCTCACCGCCCGCGCTGTCCTGAAGACCAACCGGCTGTTCCGGGACCTGCCTGATCCGGCGCTGGATCAGCTGGCCGCGCTTGCCCAGCGCCGCTCCGTCCGTCGCGGCACCCGGATCTTTGCCCAGGGCGATCCCGGCGATTCCCTGCTCGGCCTCGTCGCAGGCCAGGTCCGGATCAGCGCGACCACGCCCGGTGGCAAGGAAGTGTTCCTGAACATCATGGAACCCGGTGACAGCTTCGGGGAGATAGCCGTCCTCGACGGCAAGGCCCGCACG
>JBBQJK010000307.1:0-3724 GCA_038325835.1 Gammaproteobacteria bacterium | reverse complement strand
AAGGCCGGGACCCAGTTGACCCTTGGATCCAGTTGACCCTGAGGCTAGGACGCACGGGATCCCGGCCTGCGCCGGGATGACGAGGGCTGCAGGCTTAAGTGAACCTGACCCCGTTTTTGTGCCGTTTTTGGACCCCGTTTTTGCTGCTCGATGGCATATAGCCCGGCGATGGCGGCCAGCGCGTGTCGGGCGGCTTCCGGGTCAGCATCCTGTGCCTCATAGAACTTGCGTCGCGTGTGTGCCCAGCACAGCGCGTGGCTGGTGCCGGTGCGCTGGCTGTAGGCGTCGTAGGCGGCGTAGCCGTCGGTTAGCAGCACCGTGCCCGGCGGGCTACGTCAGCCGTGAGAGGTTCGATCTGGCCCATGTCGCGTAGACAGGGGTCTGCGGTTCGGGGGCAGGATCAGTCCGGACAATGCCGCACTAGTCGGATTCGTCGGTATCTTCGGCCTCGTCCCACTCCGCGTCTGCCGCCTCGTCTTGCGCGATATCTTCTTCTCCGCCACCAGTTGCCTCATCCGACTGCGGCTCGGCCTCCGCCACGCCCCCAGCGGTGCTTTCACCATCTACGGGTGCCGCAGCCTCGGGTGCCGCCACCTCGGGCGCTGCCGCTTGCTCAGGGGCGTCGTCCACGGGCTCGGATTCGTCGCCCTGCTCGGCCGGTTCCGGGGAGGGGGTTTCGCGAGTTGTACCCTCGGCAGTCGGCATGGCCAGCGACATGCACAAAACCGCACACGCGACCACGATAGCCAGCTTCACCGGTATTCCCCTCTGATTGGAACCGCGTCGGTTCGCGGGGCACCAGCTTAGCGCGGCCCGGCCGCAAGCGCCCGACATCGAGAACAGGTTGACGGTCCAACTGGATGATGTGTGCGCGCCGACGATCCAAAAGGGCAGCGCCACGTATTCGTGCTGTCAGCGTTACGGCCTTCCGGACATCTTGGCCGCGGGCGGCCGCCGACAGCGACGCTTTATGACCGGTGCCGAGTCGCCCATCGGCACCGCAGCGGCCAGCGGGCCACTGGCCCACTGGTCGAACGCGGTCAACCCGAGATCGTCAATCAGGGTCAGCCCGGGATTCTCGAGGCCGACATACGCGTAGTAGTCGGCCAGTGAGCGGGCATGGCCGACGCCATAGCGGTCGAGGCCGGCGCGAAAGGCAGGATCGACGCCATCCCGCGTGATCACCCCGAGGAGATACTGCGCGCGGGTAACGGCGCGGGCGCGGCAGGTCTGCAATTCGTTGGCACGCTCGTAAAAGCGCGGCGTCCTGACGCGATGATACTCGTGGGAAATCACCGGCCGCACCGGCGCATAGAGGTTGAAGCCAGCGGTCCATAGGCGCATCGACAACAGCGATTCCTCCGGGTGGAACAGGAACACCAGGTAGGGATCAAATGGCACCTCGTGCAGCGCGCGTGCAGGCATGAACAAGAACCCGGCCGCGGCGAACGGCGATCGCACAGGCAGGGGGCCGCGCGCATCCACAAACCGGGAAAACTGCTGGAAGATGCCGTCCTCGTCCCAGCTCGACAGGCAATTGAGGCTGGTGCGACCGCGAGCCAGGGCAGTGTCGATCTGGGCAGGCGCCGGCGGATGGTGGGTCAGGATCGCGTCCGGATCGCCAAGCGCACGGTGCTGCGCGATGATGCTCTGGTCCCAATGTGGCTGGAAATTGGAATGGGCATCAATCTGCAGATAGAACTCGCTGCCGTCCCACAGCCGTGACGCCGCCCACCGGGCAAACGCCGGACCGCGGGCTTGGGTGTAGTCATAGTCCTTGACCAGAATCTGACCGAGTCGCTGCTTCTCCGCGCACAGTGCACACCCGGCAATGCAGTCTTCGGCGCTGCCAGCCCGGTTCTGTTGCACGACGCCAACTGTAATTCGCTCCGGATGGTCGGCCTTGGCAAAGAGATCGGCGATGGTGCGCTTGCACGCCTGGTCCCGGTAGGAGGCAATGCTGACGAAGATGTGCCCGCGCTTCTCCGCACGCTGAGGCGTCTCGAACTCAGCTTCAGTGGTGCCACAGATATCGCGCTGGAATTGCGCCACGTGCGCGTCGGGCACCGTCGCTACCAAGACTTCGGGCGATGCGCGCACCTGCGCTGCGAAGCCGAGGCAAGCGACGGCGGCGAGCAGCGTCGAGCGGAGTGCGAGCAGCAACGGCCTCGTTGCGGTCGTCATATCAAGCTCAACCGGCGTTGCGAGAGGTGCATGTTCGCTCCAGGATGGGTTGGTTCGGGACACGCGCTGGGCGATTCGGTGGCCGCGCGGGTGGCTACAAAGATTGATTGAGCGCAGGCGGTCTGCTTGCTGCCCGTCGTGATGATCAGGCGGTCTGTGGCTACACCAACACCCGCTCCCGGACGGTTTGGCCGGCGGCGGTCAGGCGGTGCAGCTGCACGCGCTTGAGTTTGCGCAGGGCGGCGCTGGGGCTTTGGTCGGTCAGCTTGGGGCGCATCACCCGGTGCAGCAGCAGGGCAAAGCTACTCAGGCACCGCTCTTCCGACATGGACGGCCCGCGCGTCACCTGGGGAGTGTTGGACGTGCCGACATGCCGCATGCTCCAAAGGGTGACTGGCGCGATCATCGCGCCCACGCAAACACCCGGGAGCGCGCTCAGCAGGGCAATGGATCATGTACCGGCCATCGCTGGCGGGCGGGTTGCGCCTATTGCAGACGCGGCGAAATGGTGACCCCTGTCCTTGCACTCTGCCTTGCTTCTATTGGACTGCATCCTCGTCTTCGTCTTCGCCTTCGTCCAGCGCAGCAGGCTCGTCCTCTTCGCCTTCGGCGATCTCGCCCGCCCCGACCGCTTCGGGCTCATCGTCCGAGGCCGGCTCTGGCTCGGCTTGTTCCGTAGGCGATTCCTGCGAGGAGGGCTGGTCCGCTGACGGCGCCTCGGGCGCTGACGCTTGATTATCGTCATCGACAGGAGTTGAGGCGTCGCCCTCAGCAAACTCACCCGGCGCCATCGTTGCGGGGGCATGTTGCAGAGCTCCGTAACTGCTCGCCATCGCCACGTCCATCGGCAGGTAAAGGATCGCGAGCACTGCAGCCGTGCAAAAAACATTCATGGTGAGACTTCCTGTCAGCGGTTGTGAAGTGAACTCTCGCTGCATCAACATCAGACAGCATGGTGTATCAGCGCACCAGCCCTAACAGGAACTGCGCCGCCTATTCAAACTCATCCGTTTCCTCGTATTCATCCAGCGCAGCAGGCTCTTCGCCTTCAGCGATGTCGCCATCGTCCGCGTCGACCGCTTCGGCTTCATCAGCCGGGGCCGGCTCCGGTGCGGCTTCTTCCGTCGGAGTCGCCTGCGAGGCGTCGTCCGCCGGCTCGGTTGCCTCGGGCGCTGGCGCCTGAACAGCGGCTTCCTCCACGGGCGCTGATTCATCGCCTTGCTCAAGCTCCTCGGGAGCCACGGTAGGGAGACTACGGTGAAGGCCGCTGTTGGAAGCAAGTACCATCGACGGCAGGAGCAGGACGGCAATCGCAGCGGCAACACAGAACACTTTCATGACGTTACCCTTTGAGGTGCAGACTCGTCAGAACCTCGACGGGCATTGACCCTAGCATGGAACGGACGGGGCCTCAGTCGATCCTCCAACCACTGCTTGCGGTGATCAAAGTTGCGGCCGGAGCCTTTCAGGCCGGCGCGACGGCGTTACACGGCTTTGTTGCGGAAACAGAATCGTGGGGGCCCCCACCCCCCCCCCCCCG
>JBBQJK010000306.1:0-3728 GCA_038325835.1 Gammaproteobacteria bacterium | reverse complement strand
AGCCACCGAAGCTGTGAAAGGCCATCGGGACGGGGATCGGGACGTTGATGCCCACCATGCCGGCGGCCACGCGTTGGGCGAATTCCCGGGCGGCCCGGCCGTCGCGGGTAAAGATCGACGTGCCGTTACCGAACTCGTGGTCGCTCACCAGCTGCAGCGCTTCGGCAAACGATGGCGCGCGAACCACGACCAGCACGGGACCGAAGATCTCTTCCCGGTAGATGCGCATCGCCGGCGTGACGTGGTCAAAGAGCGACGCGCCGAGGAAGAAGCCCGCCTCGGCGCCGGGAACCTGCGTGCCACGGCCATCCACCACCAGCGTGGCGCCCTCGGCCACTCCGGTATCGATGTAACCGCGCACGCGTTCCCGATGCTCGCCGGTGACGAGCGGGCCCATGTCCATGTCGGGCAGCGTGCCCGGGCCAATCTTCAGTGCCGCCAGCTTCGGCCGCAGGGCGCTGACCAGCCGGTCACCCGCGTCGCCCACGGCGACCGCGACCGAGATGGCCATGCAGCGCTCGCCAGCGGAGCCGTAGGCCGCGCCCATCAGTGCGTTCGCCGCCAGTTCGATGTCGGCATCCGGCAGTATCACCATGTGATTCTTCGCGCCGCCGAGTGCCTGCACGCGTTTCCCCTGCTCAGCCGCGGTCCGGTAGACGTGCTCGGCCACGGGGGTTGAGCCGACGAAGCTCACGGCGCTGACCTGCGGGTGAGTGAGCAGCGTGTCCACGGCTTCCCGGTCGCCGTTGATCACGTTGAATATTCCGGGTGGCAAGCCAGCCTCGGTGAAGAGTTCAGCGAGCCGTAACGGGCAGGACGGATCCTTCTCCGACGGCTTCAGGATAAAGCTGTTGCCGCAGGCAATGGCAATGGGAAACATCCAGAGCGGCACCATCGCCGGAAAATTGAAGGGTGTGATCCCGACGCAGACCCCCACTGGCTGGCGCAGCGACCAGCTGTCCACGCCGGAGCCAACGTTCTCGCTGAACTCGCCCTTCAGCAGGTGGGGAATGCCGCAGGCGAATTCGACGACTTCCAGGCCCCGGGTGACCTCGCCCCGGGCGTCCGCCAGCACCTTGCCGTGCTCCGCGGTAATCAGCGCGGCCAGTTCGTCCCGGTGTGTCTCGATCAGTTCCTTGAAGCGAAACAGGACCCGGGCGCGCTGCAGGGCTGGAGTGGCGGCCCAGGCCGGGGCCGCTGCGGCAGCCGCAGCTACCGCCTGCCGGGCCTCGCTGGCACTGGCAAAGGCGACCTGCAGGCGCGCCTGGCCGGTGGCCGGATCAAAGACCGTGCCGTAGCGGCCGGACTCTCCTGCCTGCGCGCCACCCTGAACGTAGTGGCCCAGGAAGGGGTTAGCTGAGGTGGGCGACGTCTTGGCGCGCATCGAACCGGTTCCTGGCGGGTATACCCGGCATAGTATTCTCTCGCGCGTAAGCTACCGGCCAGTTTTAGGGAGAAAGACGATGTGGGTCCGTACTGCCGTGGCTCTGGTCCTGCTGCCGATCCTCGTCCTCACCGGCTGCGCTGGCTTGCCGCGGCTCGATCCGGCGAAGTCGGGTGCAATGGCTGCCACAGCCACCGAGGCCGCAACCACGCCGGGCCCCGAGCTCCGTTCCGAGGACGCGGTAAAGCGCCCGGGCTCGCGGCCGGTGCCTCAGGACCCCACGGAGCAGGCCGTACTGGCGGCCTTGGCAAATCCGGCTCGTCCTGCCGCCGACCGGACCCGGGACAAGGCCCGGCAGAGTGCTGCCGTTCTCCGGTTCTTTCGTCTCGCCCCGGGGATGACGGTGCTCGATCTCTATTCCGGGGGCGGCTACTACACAGAACTACTGGCCTACATCGTGGGTTCGACGGGCCGGGTGGTGGCCCACAACAACACCCCCTATCTGAACCTCGCCAGGGCAGATCTTGCCGGGCGTTTCGCCTCGGGCCGGTTGCCCAACGTCGAGAGACTGCTGGCGGAGAACAACGAGCTGGAGTTGCCAGCCGCCCGCTTTGATGCGGTCGTCATGACCGACGTCTATCACGACATCTACTTCGTTGACGACAAGGCGGGCTGGCCGCGCATCGATGGACCACGACTCCTGGCCGAAATCCTGCAGAGTCTCAAGCCGGGGGGTGTGCTGGGTGTGGTCGATCATGCGGCCCTGGCCGGCGCCCCGCCGGAGACCGGCGGTAAGCTCCACCGGATTGATCCCGCCTTGCTGAAGCGGGAGATTGTCGCGGCGGGTTTCGTCCTGGACGCAGAGAGCGACGTGCTGGTGAACCCAAACGACGACCGCACCAGATCCGCCTTCGATCCGTCGGTCCAGGGGCGCACCAACCAGGTCGTGCTGCGCTTCCGCAAGCCCCTGTAGGAGCGCCGACCGGCGCGACTCTGAACTCCGTAGCCCGCAGCCAACGGCTGGAGACCCCGGCCGCTACCGGGAGTACCCGGGGAGCGCGGCCGCGGCACACAGCCGCCGGCTGCTCGAGCCGGAGTGGCCTGTCGCGCCGGTCGGCGCTCCTACGGGTGTATCCTTCCCGGCCGAATATGGCCGTAACCTCCACAGCCCCAGTTTCGACCGACCTCGCCAAGGACGTTGCGCGGCGCCGCACCTTCGCGATCATTTCCCACCCGGACGCGGGCAAGACCACGCTGACCGAGAAGCTGCTGCTGTTCGGCGGCGCTATCCAGCTGGCCGGTACCATCAAGGCACGGCGCAGTTCGCGACATGCCACGTCGGACTGGATGGAGGTGGAGAAGCAGCGGGGTATCTCCGTCACCAGTTCCGTCATGCAGTTCGAGTACGGGGGCGACACCATCAACCTGCTCGATACCCCAGGTCACGAGGATTTCTCCGAAGACACCTATCGCGTGCTCACGGCAGTGGATGCTGCGGTGATGGTGATCGACGCGGCCAAAGGCGTTGAGGTGCAGACGCTGAAGTTGCTGGAGGTCTGCCGCCTGCGGAACACCCCGATCATCACCTTCGTGAACAAGATGGACCGCGAGGTCCGGTCGCCGCTCTCGCTGCTGCAGGAGATCGAGGCCGCGCTCAAGATCGAGTGCGCCCCCATCAGCTGGCCCATCGGCATGGGCAAGACGTTCCGCGGCGTTTATCACCTTCTGCAGGATCGCCTGTTGCGCTTTACCCCGGGTGAAGAGAAACGCACCCGTGTCGAGGAAATTCACGGGCTGGATAATCCGCAACTCGATGCGCTCTTTCCGGAGGAGGTAGCCAGTCTGCGGGCCGACGTGGGTCTGATCCGGGACGCGAGCACGCCCTTCGACCAGGCCCGGTTCCTCGCCGGGCAGCAGTCACCGGTGTTCTTTGGCTCGGGCATCAACAATTTCGGGGTCCGGGAAGTGCTCCAGGCCCTCGTCGACTGGGCGCCACCGCCCCAGCCCCGGGACGGTGGGGCCCGGCTCGTCGCCCCGACGGAAGCCGCCTTCAGCGGCTTCGTGTTCAAGATCCAGGCGAATATGGACCCGAAGCATCGGGACAGGATTGCCTTCTTCCGGATCTGCTCGGGCCGCTACGTGCCCGCGATGAAAGTCCGGCACCTGCGGAGCGGCCGGGACATGAAACTGGCCAACGCCCTGACCTTCATGGCCAACGAGCGGGTCACCAGCGAGGGCGCGGTGGCCGGCGACATCATCGGCATTTTTAATCACGGCCAGCTGCAGATCGGCGACACCCTGTCGGAGGGCGAGCCGCTGGTGTTCAAGGGCATTCCCTACTTTG
>JBBQJK010000305.1:0-3732 GCA_038325835.1 Gammaproteobacteria bacterium | reverse complement strand
CCCCCCGGGGGCCGGGGGGCCCCCGCCGCGCGGCCCCTTCTTTTGACGTCCTGACCCGGCAGGGTCTTGCGCTGCTGCAGGAGGGTCGCGACCACGAGGCCCTGGCCTGCTACCAGGAACTCACGCGCCGGCAACCCGGGGCCAGCGCCCACTGGGTCAATCTCGGGACGCTCCTGCGGCGGCTGCGCCGCCATGACGAGGCACTCGCCGCCTACATTGAGGCCGCTGCGCGGGGCGAGGCCTCCCCAAGCTTCCTGTATAACGTCGGCCTCCTCCATCAGGACCGGGGTGACTACGAGTCCGCCCGTCGGGTCCTGTCGGACGCCATGCGGAGCGCGCCGGACGATATCGAGATCCGTTTGCAGTACGCCCAGTGCTGCTACGAAAGCCTCCACGTCGAGGCCGCAGCGGCCGCGCTCGCGGGATGTTGCG
This sequence comes from Gammaproteobacteria bacterium, assembly GCA_038325835.1. Taxonomy (GTDB): domain Bacteria; phylum Pseudomonadota; class Gammaproteobacteria; order Steroidobacterales; genus SHZI01. Next base: position 3,300 of record JBBQJK010000305.1, on the reverse strand, counting down.
CGCTTCGAAACATCACGAGCGCGCAACTGGCCACGCTCGCACTGCTACTGCTGAACCTCGGTGAAGCCCGGGGAGCGGCCGAGGCCGCTGCCAGGGCGGGCGCCGACCTGCAGCCTGCCCCGACGACCCTGCTGCGGCTCGCCCAGGTGCAGGAACGCAGCAACCGGGTCGCCGACGCGCGGGAAACCTTGCAGCGGCTGGAGGCGTTGCCAGGCGCGGCCGGGCTGGGAGCCGACCTGGAATTGCTCAAGGCGCAGATCGACCTGCGGGAACACCGGTATGCGGCGGCCATTGCGCAATTCTCGGCGCTCGCTGCGCAGTGCCCGGAGCCTGATCGCCGGCACCTCTACCTGTTCCCCCTGGCCAAGGCCCTGGATGCCGGCCAGCACCACGAGGAGGCCTGGCGCTGCCTCGTGGAGGCCCACCAGGCCCAGCAGCTCTATCTGGCCCGCACCAACCCGGAGGCCGCGGGCGTGCGGGAGCCGCCACTGCTGATCACGCGCTACGGCTGCAGCAGCGCGGACCTCGCGGCCTGGGACGAAGCAGGCGCGCCCGCCGCGGCGGCCAGCCCGGTCTTCGTCGTCGCCTTCCCGCGGTCGGGCACGACGCTGCTGGAGCAGATGCTGGATGCGCACCCGGCACTGGTCAGCATGGACGAGCAACCCTTCCTGCAACAGGCCATCGACCGGATCACCGACCTGGGCATCACCTACCCTGCGGCCCTGGCCCGGCTCACGCCAGGCCAGGTGGAGGACGTCCGGGAGTACTATTGGTCCCTGGCGCGACAAAAGGTGCAGCTGGCCCCGGGCCAGCGCCTGATCGACAAGAATCCCCTCAACCTGCTCCGGCTGCCGGCCATCCACCGCCTGTTTCCCAACGCCCGGATCCTGCTCGCGATCCGGCACCCCTGCGACGTGGTGCTGAGCTGCTTCATGCAACACTTCCGCTCGCCGGAGTTTGCCGTCCTCTGCCGCGACCTGCCGACGCTGGCGCGCGGGTACCGGCGCGCCTTCGACTTCTGGTACGCACAGCTACCGCTATTGCGCCCCACAGTGCGGGAGGTCCGCTACGAGGCACTGGTGGCGGATTTCGCCGGTCAGGCGACGGGCATCATGGACTTCCTGGGCCTCAAGCTGGTTCCCGCCCAGCTCGAGCCGGCGGCCCACGCGCTCGCCAGGGGCTTCATCAGCACGCCCAGCTATGCGCAGGTCGTCGAACCGGTGCACCAGCGCGCGATCGGGCGCTGGCAACCCTACGCCCCGTGGTTCGGCGACGCCCTCGCACCGCTGCAGCCCTTCTGCGCTCGCTGGGGCTACCAGGCTGGCGCCGCCTCAGAACAGGAGGTACGTTGACAGGATGTACTTGTCCGAGGACACGGGGGCCAGCCCCGCGTGCTGGTACATCCAGTACGGCGGGAACATCAGGAGGCGCCCCCGGCGGGCGCCGACCCTCAGGCCCAGTTGGGGAAACTCCGTCTCGCCGCCCGTCTCCACGTCGTTCAGGTACCACAGAAACACCAGGTACCGGTTAGCGAACTCATGCACGGAATCGAAATGCGGCTGGAAACACTCCCCGGCGCCAGGCCGGTAGCGCTTCAGGATGAGGTCAGCCGTCTGCGGCGAATCGGGGATGGCAATTGGCTGGAGTCCGATGTCGGCGTTGTAGCGCCCCAGGGCCAGCGTGATGCGCCGGCGAAAGAAGGCTTGCAAGGTGGCCTCGGACAGGCGGGTGACATTGATCTCCGTCCAGGCGGATTCCTCCAGTCCGGCGCGGACCGTGCGCCCATTAACCTCGTGGAACCGCGCGAGCCCGGCAAAGGACTCAATCATCTTCGCGCAGTGCTCGGCATCCAGGTCGTCGTCGTAACTGCGAATGAAGTGCTGCAGGTTCACGTTAGAATGATAAACCTTCGCAGGCTGACTGGAATGTTCCGGTGACCAATGCCGCCCAGGAAGCCAGCTGGCTGCTCCGTGCCGGACGCGTCGAGGAGGCCGAGCAGGCCTTCATGCGCGTCCTCGCCGAAGAGCCCTTCAACCTCGAGGCGCTCAACATCGTCGGGCTGGCCTCCCTCCGCCTTGGGCAGTTCCATCGCGCGCGGGAACTGCTCAGCCGGGCGATAACAGCGAGTCCCGGCCATGCCGCCAGCCACCATCATCTCGGCCGCGCGGCGGAACTCATGGGCGACCTCGAGGCCGCGCGCACGGCCTACGCGCGGGCAACGCAGCTGAGTGATGCACTCCCTGCCGCACGCCTCCACCTCGCCGCCGTACTGGAGCAGCTTGGCGACCACCCTGGGGCCCTCGTGCAGTACGCCCGCGTCATGTCCGACACGCAGTCCCAGGGCAAGTGGCTGGATGTCAGCACGACGCCACCCGCACTGGTTTCCCTCGTGGCCCACGCGGCCCAGGTGGTGCGCGATGGCCGGCGGGCGCTCTTCTACGGTCTGCTGGAGCCGCTGGTTGCGGAGTTCGGCCGCGGGGGCCTCGCGCGGGTGGAACGGATGCTGCGCATTCATCTAAATGACGAAGCGCCGATGTACCCGGATGCCCGCCAGAAACCCACCTTCCTCTACTTGCCCGACATCCCCGCGACACCCTTCCTGGACCGGGCGCTGTGCCCCTGGCTGGAGGGCTTCGAGGGCCTGACCGACGACATCCGGGCCGAACTGCAGGCACTCCTGCGCACCGACGCGGGTGCCGAGGACGTGTTCACCACTGCCGAGATTGCGGCCCAGAACCTGCAAAGCGCGCGGGGCACCCCGGGCTGGTCCGGGTACTACTTCTACCGACACGGCGAACGGCGCGAAGCCAACGGCGCGGCCTGCCCGGTGACGAGCAGCGCCCTGGCCCGGCTGCCGCTGTCGCATGTGGGCGACCATGGCCCGGAAGTGCTGTTCTCGGTATTCACCCCCGGGACGCACCTGCTTCCGCATCGCGGGGTCACCAATACGCGGGTCGTGGGTCACCTGCCGCTGATCATCCCGCCCGACTGCGCCCTCCGCGTTGGCGGCGAGGTCCACGCCTGGGAAGAAGGCCGCGTCGTGGTCTTCGATGACACGTATGAGCACGAGGCCTGGAATCGCAGCGACCAGATTCGGGTCGTGCTCATCTTCGATCTCTGGAATCCACACCTTAGCGATCTCGAACGCACGGCGGTCGCCCGGCTCGTCGTCGCCATGGGTGAATTCCGCCAGTCCATCGAGACGGCCTGAGGCGATGCGGCTTCCCCGGCCCTTCTACCGGCTCCCCGTCTGGTTTGACGCCGGGCGCCTCGCGGCGGAACTGGCCGCGGTCCCGACCA
>JBBQJK010000304.1:0-3751 GCA_038325835.1 Gammaproteobacteria bacterium | reverse complement strand
GGGCAAACTGGCAGCGGGAAGTGACGACGAGGCCACAGCCGAAAAACCCCCTGCACGGCATTACCCTCGAGGCCATCGTCGGCGAGCTCGTCGACCTGCTGGGCTGGGAGGAACTGGGCCGCCGTATTCCGATCCGGTGCTTCACCAACGACCCGAGCGTCGCTTCGAGCCTCAAGTTTCTGCGCAGGACACCCTGGGCCCGGCAGAAGGTTGAGAGCCTCTATCTGCAGGTCCGCCAGCCCGGCCCGGTATGACGCTGCCACCCTGCGTCGTGCATGAAGACGACGATCTGCTGGTAGTGAACAAGCCGCCCGGCTGGAACACCCATGCTCCCGGGCCCCATGCGGGGGAGGGCATCTACGATTGGCTGAAACACCGGGAACCGAAGTGGGCGCAGCTCGCCATCATCCACCGTCTCGACAAGGACACCAGCGGGCTGCTGGTGTTTGGCAAGACCACCCGGGCCAATCGTTCCCTGACCCGCCAGTTCATGGAGCGGGAAGTCCTCAAGCGCTACATTCTGGTGACCGACCGGCCGGCGCAGCGCGACGAGTTCACCGTGGTCTCGTCGATCGTGCGGGCCGGGGATCACTACGCGTCCCTGCCCCTGACCGCGGGTGGCGAGCGGGCTGAAACCCGGTTCCGCGTGCTGCGCCGGGACGGGGAACGCACCTGGCTCGAGGCGGAGCCCGTGACGGGGCGTACCCACCAGATTCGCGTCCATGCGGCTGCCGAAGGCCTGCCTGTTCTCGGTGATGCGCTCTACGGCGGCAGCGCCGCCGCCCGACTGCACCTGCACGCGGCTGAACTGGAATTGCAGCAGCCGGAATCCGGCGACGCCCTGTGCCTGGCGGTGCCGCCAGACTTCTCCACACCGGCGGCCCGGCAATTGCGGGATGCCGTCATCGACCGGGTGGCCACCGATACGTTTCGGTGTGTGCAGGGCGCGGCGGACGGTCAACCGGGGCGCTATCGGGACCGACTCGGCGGGTGGCTGCTGCTGGCGGGCGAGAACACGCCACCCCTGACGGAGGCCAGTGCTCTTCTCGGTTCCGGTGAGGGCCTGCCTGCCGTTCAGGGGGTCTACTTCAAGCCGCTGCTCCGCCAGGTCCGGAAGGTTCCGGCCGCCGCGGCATCCCCCCAACTCCTGGCGGGCGTCGTGGCCCCGGAGCGCTTCCCGGTGCGCGAGAACGGCGTGACCTTTGAGCTCAGCCTGACTGAAGGCTACTCAGTGGGTCTGTTCCTCGACCAGCGGGACAACCGGCGGCGTCTGCTGCGGGGCCATGTGGCCGCGGGGTTTCCGCTCTACTCGGAGGCGCCGTCCGGTGTGCCGGAAGTCCTGAATTGCTTCGCCTACACCTGCGGCTTCAGTGTGTGCGCCGCGCTGGGCGGCGCCCGCGTGACCAGCCTGGATCTGTCCCGCAAGTACCTGGACTGGGGGCGGCGCAACTTCGAGTTGAACGGCCTGGACCCGGCCGGGCACGATTTCATTTATGGCGAGGTCTTCGATTGGCTGAAGCGCCTGGCGAAGAAGGCCCGGCTGTTTGACGTGCTGATTCTCGACCCGCCCACCTTTTCCCGGTCCCGGGAGCACGGGGACTTCCGGTCCGAGACCGACTACGGCAGCCTGGTTTCCCTGGCGCTGCCCTTGCTGCGGCCGGATGGCGTGCTGCTGGCCTCGACCAACACAGCCCGGCTGCTGCCGGAGCCCTTCATCGGGCAGGTGCACGCCGCGATTCTCGATGCAGGGCGCCGCGTCGTTCAGGAGCACTATGGACCCCAGCCGCCGGATTTTCCGGTGGCGCGGGAGGAGCCGGCCTACCTGAAGACCCTGTGGTTGAGGATTTCCGGGGCGGGCTCTGCTGTGAGTGGCCGCCTTGTTCGAAAGCCGTGATTCAGGCTGCGCGAACCTCAACGAGGGCAGCGCGCGAAGAGGGCGCCGGAATCTGCTCGCCGTCTTTCACCATGCTCTGGATATGCAGTTCTATGGCCTCTTCAATAAGTTCCAGCACTACCTCGGGCGAGGCGCCCACTGACACGCAGCCTGGAAGGTCGGGAACATAGGCACCAAAGCCTTCCTGACCTTCCTCGATGACTACCAGGTACTTCATCGCCGTTCCTCGTTCCTCTTTCCTAGTTTCTCAGGCCTGCCTGTTTCAGTACGCTATTCAAGGTTCCGGGGGTCACTTCAGAGCCTGTGTTTCCGGACACGGTGACTGTACCGCGTTTGACCGCATGCTGGTACTGACGGTGGCTGCCTCGCCACCGCGCCAGGCGCCAGCCATCCTCGTGGAGGATCTTGATGAGGTCGCGAACGCGCACCCCTCCAGTTTGGGCAGCGCGGATCGAAGCTCAATTCCAGAAAGTGGCGACTTCGTCAGGGATTGGCTCCGGCCTCACGATTCGTCAGGGGCACCTGCATGTGCCGGGCGCTGGCGGATCGATGAGTGTCGTGCAGGTCATCGGCGCGCCACTTCCTAAGGTTCGCCTGTCAGCGCAGTCACGGCGCTCTGTCTCCTGGCTGCCCATTGAGGCATTGTCCCGGTGGGGCCTGTATCCGGAGGTCTGGGTCAAGCCTGCCGAGTTTCCTGTCGTCATGTCTGCGGTGCTTGCGGCCTATGTGGTCAGACTCATCGCCATGTACCGCACCGATACCGGTCCGCATTCACCAGCTGTACCTGCAACGATCACTGAGGGTGCGTATGACCACACAGAAGAGCCTGATTTCCGGCAAGCAGGACGGGCAACTGCCATTGCTGCTCGCGATCCTGGCCGCGCCAGCGGGCGCGCTGCTTCCCGTCGACGGCTGGTCCCAGGAGGTCACGGAAATCATCGTTAGCTCTCGCCGGCGGGAGGAAAAACTGCAGGAAGTCCCCGTGGCCATCACGGCCTTTGATGCCAGGACGATCGAGAAGCTGGCCATCTCCGACACCGCGGACGTCGCTTACCTGGTTCCCGGCGTCCAGTTTGACCAGGGCTTCTCGGCGGCCGACACCCGCATCGCCATCCGCGGCATCAGCAGCGAACGGGGCCGCACCAGCGGGGCAGTACTCGTGGACGGCGTCGACGTCACGGGAGAAAACGTGACGTCGGGTGGTGGCTCGTCCCTGCTGAACACCCGCCTGCTGGATCTGGAGAGGGTTGAGGTGGTGAAGGGCCCGCAATCGGCGCTCTACGGCCGTAACGCTTTCGCCGGCGCCATCAGCTACATCACGCGCCAACCCTCCATGGATGAGGTGAAGGTGCGCACCTACGCGGACCTCGGCGAGTACAGCACCTACGATCTGCGGGGCTCCATCACCGGGCCGGTGATCCCCGGCAAGCTGGCGCTGAGCCTGAATGCGGGCACCTTCTCCACGGATGGCGCCTACGAAAACAACAATCCGAACGTGCCGGAAGCGAACTCTGACCTCAACGGCCAGAACTCCTCCGGGTTCCGGCTGGCGGCCCTCTACACGCCGACGGACACCCTGTCCCTGACCGGCAGTGTCAGCTATACCTCCACGGACTCCGATCCCCGGGCGCTGGTGAAGGTTGCCAATGCCAACACCTTTTACCTGATGGGCAATGAGCTGCCTGCGGGCACCACGCCGGAGTTTTCCCTGCTGGGCAACATGGACTATGGCCAGTGGCTCGGTACGGTTGGCTCCGTGCCCGGGAATGGCGTCAACCTCTCGATCTCCGAGCGGACCAACGAGTCCTTCCAGGGGAGTAGTGACGACAACCTGCTGGCCTACGTGAAAGTCGACTG
>JBBQJK010000303.1:0-3762 GCA_038325835.1 Gammaproteobacteria bacterium | reverse complement strand
GCCTGCTCGACGCCTGCCTGCGCGGCAAGTCCGTGCTGGTCACGGGTGCCGGCGGGTCTATCGGGTCGGAGCTGTGCCGACAGATCATCCGGCTAAAACCCCGCCGGCTCGTGCTGCTCGACATTTCAGAATCCGCGCTGTTCGCCATCGACCTGGAACTGCGTCGCCGCCTGGCCGAGGGCGGGGGGAGCAACGCCGGAATGGAGATTGAGGTGGTACCGCTTATCGGTTCCGCCCATCACCGTCCGCGTGTGCTTCAGTTACTCCAAAACTTCGGGGTGCAGACCGTCTACCACGCTGCTGCCTACAAGCACGTGCCGCTGGTTGAGTACAACATGCTGGAGGGCGTGCACAACAATGTCATCGGCACCTGGCACGCCGCGGAGGCTGCCTGTGAGGCTGGCGTGGAGACTTTCGTGCTGGTCTCGACCGACAAGGCTGTGGCGCCGGTCAACGTCATGGGCGCCAGCAAGCGCATGGCCGAGCTGGTGCTGCAGGCGATGAGCGACCGCTTGCCGGAAGGCCGGTCGAAGACGCGTTTCTGCATGGTACGTTTCGGCAACGTGCTGGACTCTTCGGGTTCAGTGGTGCCGGTATTCCGTGAGCAGATCCGGCGGGGCGGGCCCGTAACCGTCACGCACCGGGACATCATCCGCTACTTCATGACTATCCCCGAGGCCGCCCAGCTCGTCTTGCAGGCGGGGGCCATGAGTCAGGGCGGCGACGTCTTCGTCCTCGACATGGGCAAGCCCGTGCGCATTGCCGATCTGGCCCGGCGGATGATCCACCTCATGGGCTTCACGGTCCGGGATGACGAGCACCCGGATGGCAACATCGCGATCCACTACACCGGCCTGCGGCCTGCGGAGAAGCTGTACGAGGAACTGTTGATCGGGACCAACGTGACCGGGACCGACCACCCGATGATCCTTCGTGCCATGGAGGAATCGCTGGCCTGGCCCCGGGTGCAGCATTATCTGGAGCAGTTGCTGCAGGCCTCGGCTTGGTCCGACTGCGAAAAGGTCCGGGAAATCCTGATCGAGTGTCTGGGCAACTACCGGCCTGACAACGGCGTGGATGATCTGGTCTGGCAGGCGGGGCGGGCCGCTGGAGCGGAAACCCCCGCCTCGCTCCCGACCCCGAGCCCGGCAGAACCAGCGACCGTCACCGATCTCGCGTCCCGGCGGACCGGGACTTCAGCAGCCTAGCAGGCGCTCCGCGGGGCTACGGGGGGCCACCCGCGCGCCGTCCCAGCGAGCGGCCAGTCAAGACCTCATGAGTATTGTTACGCGACCTTCAGCACTCTGGCTTTGCGTGGCGCTGGCGCCCGTTGCCTCGTCGGCAGACGCGGTACAGCCGGCCTGGGTCGATACCCTGGAGGTATCCGCTGGCGCTCTGACCGCAGAAGACGACGGACCGCCCTTCTGGATGCTGGCCAATCAGCAGGGCCGCGTCAGTAATGACAGCGGCAACGGCATCTACACCCGCCTGGTCGTTCTGAAGAACGCCGAGGCAGCGGAAGGTTTTGACTGGAGGTACGGGATTGATGTCACGGCCCGCACGAGTGGCAGCCCCGATTTGCGCTGGACGGACGGCTACGCCGGACTGGCTTACAAGAAGCTCACGCTCACGGCCGGCTACCAGGCTGAAACGATCGGCCTGGGTGACCCCGTGCTGACTCTGGGCTCGGAGGTCTACAGCCGCAATGCGCCCACCATTCCGAAAGTGGCGCTCGCAACCGACGGCTATCTCCGCCTGACGGACTGGCTGGCCTATAAGGCCTATCTGGCTCACGGGTGGATGGGCAACGACGCCTACGTGAAAAACGCCTACCTCCATCAGAAGTATCTCTATCTCAGGTTTGGCGGAAAAGATCCCGACAAAGGTGTCAAATTCCATGCCGGCCTGCACCACCTCGCCGTCTGGGGCGGCGAGGGCAACCCGAATGGACTTGCAGACTTTCTCGATGTGTTCTTCGGGAACAATGGCGGTGACAATGCAACCTCAAGTGATCAGCGCAACGCGCTGGGTGACCACCGGGGTACTGTTGAGTTCGCCCTGGAACTGAAGGGCCACAGCCGCGACTGGCTCCTGTATGCCCAGACGATGTTCGAGGACGGGAGCGGCACGCGCTTCTGGTACCCCGGCGATTACCTGCTCGGAGCCTCCCTGATCCACAAGGACCCCGGCAGCTGGATGGCGCGGATAAACGTCGAATACCTCGATACGCGCTCAACCGGCAATTCACCGTCCGGTCCCGACGACTACCTGAACAATAGCGAGTACGGCGGTTGGGTGTACGAAGGGTTCGCCATCGGTCACCCCTTCATCCGCTTCACGGAAGGTACGAACGGCGATTTCGAGCCGCAGAACCGGGTGAGGGGGATCAATGTCAGCGTCCAGATGGCCTTCAGCAAGCTGATCAATCCGCTCGTCCGGGTGGCCTGGATCGAAGATCGAGGGAGTTTTACCAACCCGTTGCCGGCCGATGAGCAAGCCTCAGTGCTGGCCTTTGACCTGACCAACACTTCGGGAATCGGCCAGGGCTGGTCGGTGACCCAGCAGATCAGTCTCGATAGCGCAGAGTCGATGGACCCGAATCTTGCCGTACGCGTCGCCGTCACGAAGAGAATAAAGTAAATCGCCAGGGTCCGCGCCTGTGAGCGCGACCCGTTAGGTTGCCTTACTGGGCCGAGCCAGTACTTCAGGCAGTCCGTTCGGAACCTGACCTCGGAAATAGCCACTGAGAATACCGGTGCACGGTACCGGCTACGTGGGCCTGGTTACGGGAGCGTGCATTGCCCAGGCGGGTAACCACGTGGTCGGCGTCTATGTCGACGACGCCACGCTGAAGTCCAGTTTATTGCTGTCGGCACACCCAGGAACGAGGATGGGTCGGCCGATCTGCGCCACGTCCTGACCGTTTCAGAGACCATCGCGGCGGTGCTGGCTAGGCCGGACTGGCCTTCTTCCCGCCCCCGGCGGTTAGGTGGGTTGATCGGGTGGTGCAGCGGGTACCGGGGTCATGATGGCGGATACTATCGTGCGCCGCGGAGGGACGGGTCTGAACGCAGTCGTACTGGATACCAATGTGCTGCTGGCCCTGTGGCTGTTCCGGGATCCCGCGGTCGAGCCCCTGCGGGCTGCACTCGAGACGGGTCTGCTGCAGCCCGTGCGTTGCCCGGCCACGGATGCGGAGTTTGCGGAGGTTCTGGGCCGGCCGGAACTGTTCTCGGTGGCCCCTGAACGGCAGACCACGTTGCTGAACGCGTGGCAGGCGTCGGCATCGGCGGTGGACGTCATCCAGTCCGCCCCCTGGGTGTGCCGCGACCCGCTGGACCAGAAGTTCCTGGACTTGGCCGTCTCGGCGGGCGCGAGCTGGCTGATCACGCGGGACCGGGACCTGCTGAAGCTCGCGCGCAAGGCCCGTCGCCAGGGTTTGGCCATTGTGACGCCGGAGTCAGCAACCTGGCTGGCCTCACCGCCAGGTCCTCAATACTCGTAATGACCTTGCCCCCGGATGCCTCGCAGGTCTCGATGTCAACGCCGAACACCTGCTTGAGGCGCTGGGCCCAGTACATCAGCCAGGTGACGCTCGGCCGGGGTCCGCAGGTCCGTCGCCTTGGGTTTCCACCGACCGCTATCCTATCGGTCAGTCTTCCGAGTTGCAGGGGAATTCATATATCGATCCTGCGTCATGGGAATGCGTGAAGGGTTACCATTCATTTTCGGGGGCACGCGGCGGAAGGGTCGGGAATGAGC